>JACFNS010000303.1 GCA_019454705.1 Taibaiella sp.
CAATATACGCCTGTACTACACCTGTCTCAAAACTGCCGCCTGAATGTATCTGCGTTATATTGAACAGGTAGGTAGTGTCGCGGTACAAACATGGCCAGCCAAGACTGTCGTGGTATGATGTATAGCTGCGGCTGGCACTATTATTATTATAGATAGGCATACCCGTACCAGATACTAACTGACTCTTTTTGTAGACAGAATCGAACCTGCCCGTATTAATAATAGTCAGGTTACCGACATCAGCACCTGCATCTGTAGTCACTTTGTTATCGCAATAGCAATAGTAGAAGGGAGCTATAGTTACCCTGTGTGCAGGTGAAGTCCATTTCCAGCTGGCATTGCTGTTGCATTTCACAGTTACCCTGTACCACCTTTGCGCAAGGAGGCTATCTCTAATTTCTCCATACAATCCGGGAACGCCGGTAAAGTTAGACCAGGCAATACCATTGTTAGAATATTCCCACTTATACTCTGCGTCTGCATAAAAACTGTCCGGACGTAAAATAAATGGTTTGTTGGGGCATACTTTAGTTGGTCCGTTAACTGAGGTTTTGGGTGTGTCATTACAAGGGTAACCAGAGAAGAAGTCGAAACCGAATTGGTAAGAATAACGCCTTACACTAGCAGTACTTGTAGTGCCAACACTATATGCATGAGTGTTACCTGTAAAGGTTCCATTGACAGGTGTACCACCGGCGTAAACAGGTACACCGCCCGTGCCACCCGTTTGATGCACGTCTATAACTAATGGCAAAGTTGGGTCAACATAAACCGGTGTAGTCAGGTCTATACCAAACCAATCGCCGACAGCAAGATTTGGTGCTACATAAGTAGCAGCAGGACGTGCTAATGTAAGTCCTGTTACATATCCTGTAAGACTGGTTGTAGTGGTATTACCAATTGATACGGTAAAGTTATTCATTGTAAAATTTGACGTAGCATAATACGTCTTAAAGTATATCCTGGTAATAAAACCCGGATTAGTAGAGGTCAAAGTCGGAAAGTCTCCCGGAAGGTATAGAAACTGCGACCTGTAGTTGTCCCAGCCATTACCCGCACCAAATGGAATCCAGTTACCACCAGTAGCATTATTGGTGTATGTGTACTGAGGGGTATTCTGAGCCTGGGCAGTTTGGCTCCCAAACAAAAAACTGACTGCTAACAATAGCAGTAAACCCTTAAGAGTAGTAAAAACATTTTTCATATTTCTGAAGTAACCCTATTTTTTTGTGCTTACTATGATTATACTTAAAAAACCCTCTCTAATTTATACAAAAATTAACAATTCAATGATTTTTCAGAGGAATTTCTTTCTAATAGTTAACGCATTAAGTATATAAAGCACATTTTCAGCAGTAATACGCGTAAAGAAAATTTAGCATATCATGCTGTTGTGTCAAGGATGTTTTGCACAATCGGTACACCCTCTATTAGGTAATAATAATTTGCAACTGTTTAAATTGTTATGGGCTAAACTGTTTACACCATCTCACGCACTACCCTGCTCACCATCTCTTTCACAGCTTCAGCTATGCCTTGCGCATCGTAGCCGCATTCGCGGTGCAGTTCTTCGGGTTTACCGTGCTCAATAATATCATCGGGAATACCCAGCATTTTTACTTCAGGAGTGTAATTATTTGCTGCGAAAAATTCTAATACCGCACTACCGAAACCACCAACGATGGTGCCATCTTCAACAGTAATTATCTTATGGAACTTCGCTGCTATTTCGTGTAAGAGTTGTTCGTCCAAAGGCTTGGCGAAGCGCATATCGTAGTGTGCAGGATTCAGCCCTTCGACAGCCAGCTTTTTACAAGCCTCTACTGCAAAGTTGCCGGGGTGGCCTATAGTGAGTATAGCTACATCTTCACCGTCTTTTATCATACGGCCTTTGCCTATCTCTATACGCTGCATGGGTGTACGCCATTCAGGCATTACACCTTGTCCGCGCGGGTAGCGGATAACAAAGGGCAGTTTGGTCTCCTCCAGTTGAGAAGTGTACATGAGGTTGCGCAGCTCCGCCTCATTCATCGGTGAGCTGACAATCATGTTGGGTATGCAACGCATATAAGCTATATCATATGCGCCGTGGTGTGTAGGGCCATCGTCACCTACCAGTCCCGCCCTGTCGAGGCAGAAGACAACCGGCAGCTTCTGGATAGCTACATCGTGCACCACCATATCATAACCACGCTGCATGAAAGAACTGTAGATGTTACAAAATGGCCTCATGCCCTGAGTAGCCAAACCTGCACTGAAAGTAACGGCATGCTGCTCGGCTATACCCACGTCAAAAGCACGGTCGGGCATTTCTTCCATCATATACTTGAGCGAGCAGCCCGATGGCATTGCGGGAGTGATACCCATTACCTTATCGTTCTGCTTGGCCAGTTCTATTATCGTATGCCCGAACACATCCTGGTATTTAGGAGGCTGGGGTACATCGTGTATCTTCTTGTTGATTTCGCCGGTCACCTTATCAAAAGTACCGGGGGCGTGCCAAAGGGTCTGGTCTTTCTCCGCCAGGTCGTAACCCTTGCCCTTAACCGTCTTGATATGCAGTAGCTTGGGGCCGGGTATATCTTTCAGGTGTTCCAGTATCTCGGTTACCTTGAGGACATTGTGCCCGTCTATAGGCCCGAAGTAGCGTAAGCCCAAAGCCTCGAACAGGTTGCTGGACTTAGACAACATACCCTTGAGGCTGGTCTGCAATTTGGAAACTATATCCCGCTGGTAATCGCCATAGGGCAGCTTACCCAGGAAATGCCACACATCATCGCGCAGCTTGTTGTAAGTATGAGAAGTGGTAATATCTGTCAGGTATTCCTTCAAAGCGCCCACGTTGGGGTCTATCGACATATTATTGTCGTTGAGGATAACCAGTATATTGGCATTGCTGACACCTGCATGGTTCAACGCCTCGAAAGGCAATCCCGCTGTCATAGCGCCATCGCCAATAACGGCTACATGCTGGCGGTCAGTTTCCCCTTTGTACTTGGAGGCGATGGCCATGCCCAATGCGGCTGAAATAGAGGTAGAAGAGTGCCCTACGCCGAAAGTATCATACTCACTCTCGCTACGCTTGGGGAAACCACTCAGGCCCTTGTACTTCCTGTTGGTATGAAACACCTTGCGGCGGCCGGTAAGTATCTTATGCCCGTAAGCCTGGTGTCCCACGTCCCATACCAGTTGGTCGTGCGGGGTATTGAGCACGTAATGAAGGGCGACCGTCAGCTCAACCACGCCCAGGCTGGCACCAAAGTGTCCGCCGTGTACGCTCACACAGTCGATAATAAACTGGCGCAATTCGTTACACACCTGTTGCAGCTGCTCTTTCTTCAGCTTCTTCAGGTCTGCCGGTATGTCAATTTGGGAGAGTAATGGCCCTGCCTCTATTTCCTTCATTTGCTATGCTTGGCAATAAACGTTCAAAATTAAATAAAAGCTGGCTATATATAGCCGTCAAATAACATTAAATTCTCATTTTGGTTGCATCTTTATGAAAAACAACCCATTAATCTTCGGGGTGGCAGGTACTGGCGCAGGAATTATCTTTCAATAATCAAGCCAAAGTAAACTATCACTATTACCTTTGCGGCTAATATTTATTTATGTTTA
Organism: Taibaiella sp.; assembly: GCA_019454705.1. Classification (GTDB taxonomy): domain Bacteria; phylum Bacteroidota; class Bacteroidia; order Chitinophagales; family Chitinophagaceae; genus UBA5543. Next base: position 3,619 of record JACFNS010000303.1, read on the forward strand.
ACAAGTACTGGAGAGAATATCCCTGGTTTTTCCAATTGGTACAGTTCGTACTGCTGGTATTCGTCTGCCTGGCATTTTTCAGCGTTATCAGCATATTTGTGTTGCCGCTGATAACAGGGATATCCCCTACAACCCTCCAGGAATTTTCTTTTGACAGCAGTCCCTCGGAACGCATCAACATGTATATCGTAGTTGCTGTAGGGCAGGTAGGTATGTTCCTTATACCCTCAGCCTTATTCGCCTATGCGGCACATCCTAAG
>JACFNS010000304.1 GCA_019454705.1 Taibaiella sp.
ATGCCGTTCCTGAAATAGGTGACGATTTTCTGCCTGTCCACTGCGTAGTTCATGGCCCTGCGTACCAGTACATTTCTTACAGGCGAGTTGCTAAGCCTCGGATTGGAAGTATCTGTAAGAAAGCCGAGGTATTCAGTATTCAGGTAGGTGCGTTTGCTCAGTACCAGTTTGTCTTTGTATTCTTCTTTCAGTTCGCCCCGCTTGGTGAGCACCAGGTCTTTGAAAGAGCCATCCAGTTCGTTCACAAAATCCAGCTCGCCCTGCAGGAAACGGAAGAACTCACTGGCCTTGCTGGTGGTGAAGCTGATTTTTACGGCATCGAGGTACGGTAGCTGTGCGTTGTTATTACCCTGCTCCCAATAAGCGGGATTTTTGTGCAGTATCAACACATTGCCTTCGTCCCATAATTGGAACCTGAAAGGCCCTGTGCCACAAGGGTGCGTGCGGAAGTCCTTGCCCCATTTTTCCACCACCTCGCGCGGCACTATGCTGCAATATTGCATACTCAGTATTTCCGGTAGCGGACGGAAGGGGCGCAGCAAGTGAATGACGAAGGTGGTATCATCTATAGCAACAAAGGGATTTTGCGCTGTTACACGGTCGTTGAATATCCATGCGCCGGGGGAGGCTGTGGCGGGGTGTATAATACGGTTGAAGCTGTACACCACATCGTGGGCGGTCATCTTCCTGCCCTTGCCGCCTGCAAATGCGGGATTGTCGTGGAAATAGACATCGTTGCGCAGGATGAATGAATAGCTCAGTCCATCAGCGCTCATCGTCCAGCTTTTGGCCAGCGAGGGCACGAGGTGCAGGTTGCTATCTGTTGCTACCAGTGTATTGAACAGCATATTAGCCGTCCACATCATATACTGGTCTTTGGCAAAGGCAGGGTCCAGCGATTCCAGCGCCTTGCCAGACATATTCATGCGGAATACGTTCTGTTCCTTGTGCTTGCTGCCACCGCAAGCTGACAAGGCCAGTAACAGGGCAAAGGAACCATATATCACCGGACGAAACATACCTCACAAGATAATGGTTAATTGTTAAGCCTTAACTCCGCCGGGCAGCCAACCGTTATACAATACATAATATTCTGTTAACTATCCCTGTGATTATTAGATAATTATGGAATTTTGCCGTCCCCGCCATCTAAATAATACAAGCATTTGCGGGCATAAACCGCTATTTTTGCGGCTCATAAAGAAAAAGGAAACAAATGAATCCTGATGAAAGAAATATTCGCAACAAGGGTATGCACAGGTTTCGCGGCGTGGCACATATAGCTATCGGCCTGCTGTATATAGCAGTGGGTGGTTATTTTGGTTATTTCAAAATTTTCGGTACCATCGAGCTTTCTAATGCAGTGGCTTATAGTGTAGCAGCGCTTACGGCCATGTATGGAATATTCAGAATTTACCGCGGATGGCTGTATATACGCCCGGGCAATTGAGATTATTTACACTGCGCTGACCCTGCTGTTAAATTAATGTTACAAGATAAATGGATATCATACATATAAATAAAATAATGCCTAAAATTGCGAATATGAAATCTGGCAGTTTGTTTGCCGCACTGGGTATTTTGCTGCTGACCGCCATCGGTTGCGGCGAGGAGCAGGCTAAAGATAAACCGACCGACACACTCACCAGCGGCACTATTGATATTTCTGTTGATGAAACTTACCGCCCCATAATAGAAGAACAGCTGGAAGTATTTGACAGCAGCTATCCCGATGCAAAAATCAATGTACAGTACAAACCCGAAAGCGAGTGCATCAAAGATTTTATGGATGGTAAGGTGAGGATGATACTGGTAACACGCGACCTGGACGCTGATGAAAAAGCGGTGCTGGAAGAAAAGAAGATAGTGCCTACGGCATTGGATATAGCCAAGGACGCTGTTGCGGTGGTGGTGAACAACAGTAACCAGGATACAGTTTTCAGCATAGCGCAGTTGAAAGGAATATTGACCGGACAATATGCTAAAAAATACAGCGTAGTATTTGACAACCCCGGCTCCAGCACGTTGAGGTATATGCTCGACTCGCTGATACCGGGCGAAAAACTCGGCGATAATGTATATGCGGCAAAGGGCAATGACTCGGTGATACAATATGTAGCGAACAATCCTGATGCGATAGGTTTTGTAAGTGTGAGCCACATCAGCGATTATGAAGACCCCGAAGGGCTGGCGTTTATCAGCAGTGTAAAAGTGGCGACTATATATAACGACAGCCTGGACAAAGGTTACAAACCTTACCAGGCGTATATAGCCCCTGAATGGTACCCGCTGACACGCAAACTGTATTATGTGCACCGCGATACTTATTCGGGCCTTGCGGCGGGTTTCGCCAAGTTCCTGCGGGAGCAGCGCGGGCAACTGGTGTTCAAGCAGGCGAGGCTGTTCCCTACCAGGGTGAATATCATCTTCAGGGAAGCAGGTGTAAGCCAGCAATAACTAAAAAACTAAACAAGGATATATAAAAGAACTCTACCTAAACAAGGTGTCTTAAAAGATGAAAATGAAACAACTGATAGTAACGATTGCTGCTGCGGCAATGACAATCACCGCTACGGCACAATCGCTGGAAGAAGGAATGAAAATGTACAGGTACGAACGTTATGCCAGTGCAAAGAAGGTATTACAACCATTAGCCGCTACTGATGCTATGGCCAACTATTACTACGGCCTGGCCGAGCTGGAACTGGGTAATGCTGACGCTGCTATGAACGCGTTTGTAAAATACCCTGAAGACTACGCTAACATCAGCGGTACAGTAAGGGTGAAGTTTGCGACGGAAGGAGAAGCTGCCGGTATGCAGGCTGCACAGGCCCTTGCTGATATGGGTAAGAAAAAGGAGTGGGTACAGAAGAGGTATGCTGCCGACGCCATCAACTATTCTAAAGGTGGTAATAAGCAACTGGCAGTAGACTGGTACAATGAAGTGCTGGAAAAAATGGTGACTCCTGAACTGCTGGTAGCATCCGGCGATGCCTACCTGCAGATAAACGGTGGCGGCGGACAGGCCATGACCAACTATGAGAAAGCGGTGGAGAAAGACCCCAACAACTCGCTGGCATATTCACGCATGGGTAAGCTGATGTATAATGCGCGTAACTACGAGAAAGCGTTGGAGCATTGGAAAAAAGCGCAGGAGGTAGATCCTACCAACCCGCTGCCTTACCGCGATATGGCTTATGCTTACACCTATGTAGGTAAGTATGAAACTGCAAAAGAAAACATGGAAAAATACCTCCAGTATTCTGACAAGTCAATAGCTGACCAGTATACTTATGCCGAGATATTGTTCATGGCAAAATATTATAATGAAGCTGTAGCAAAAATAAATGAACTGAAAGGACAGGGTTTAAAGAAAGTAGAGTCATACGGCCTGTTGGCATACAGCTATATGGAGCTGAAAGATTCAACTGCTGCGCAAAAAGCTTTGGAAAATGCACGTATATACTTCTCTAACCAGAAGCCAGAGCGTATTTTCTCGAAAGACTACCTGAAGCAGGGACAGATATACCTTATGAACAACCTGGGTGACTCAGCAAACATCGCTTTCAAAAAGTCGCTTAGCATGGACACAACCGGTAATAAGATAGATGCGTATCGCGATATTGCTGAGTCATTCCGCACCAACAGGGATTGGGTAAACGCCGGCAAGTGGTATGAGAAGATATTTTCAGAGTTTGCTGATAAGGCTACGGCTACAGATTACTTCTGGGGTGGGTACAGCTACTATGTATCCAGCACCACAGACGGTATAGATACCGCTGCCATGCTGCAAAAAGCAGATACTATATACGGTAGTATGACGGCTAAATTCCCGGATCAGCCATCCGGCTACTACTGGAGAGGCCGTGTAAATGCAT
>JACFNS010000305.1 GCA_019454705.1 Taibaiella sp.
AGCAATGCTATGGCAGCAATAATGTATAGTTTCTTCATATAGTTTGGTTTATGATTATTTGTAATGTACAAAAAAACTATGCAAAAAAAGCCCCCACCATACGGTGGGGGCTTCATATTTTAAAACCAAACCCCTTCAGGGGCAGGGGTTATTAATACCTGTAGTGCTCAGACTTGTACGGGCCATCCTTAGGAATACCCAGGTAGGCACTCTGTGCGTCAGTCAGCTCATCCAGCGTTACACCTATCTTAGCCAGGTGCAGGCGGGCTACTTTCTCATCCAGGTGCTTAGGCAGCACATATACTTTGTTCTCGTAGTTGCCGTGGTGCAACCACAGTTCTATCTGCGCCAATGTCTGGTTGGTAAATGAATTACTCATTACAAAGCTGGGGTGGCCTGTAGCGCAACCCAGGTTTACCAGGCGGCCTTCTGCCAGTACTATGATATCGCGGCCTTCAATGTTGTACAGGTCTACCTGCGGCTTGATGGTATCTTTAGTATGGCCGTAGTTTTTGTTCAGCCAGTCGATGTCTATTTCGATATCGAAGTGGCCGATGTTACAAACAATCGCCTTGTCTTTCATCAGGCGGAAGTGCTTTTCAGTTATCAGGTCGCGGCAGCCCGAAGCGGTAACGATGATATCTGCTTCTTTCACAGCATCTTCCATTTTCTTCACTTCAAAACCGTCCATTGCAGCCTGCAATGCGCATATGGGGTCAATCTCGGTAACAATAACACGGGCACCGGCACCACGCAGCGATTGCGCAGAACCTTTACCCACATCACCATAACCACCTACTACTGCTACTTTACCGGCCATCATTACATCGGTAGCGCGGCGTATAGCATCTACCAGCGACTCCTGGCAGCCATATTTATTATCGAATTTCGATTTTGTAACAGAATCGTTTACGTTGATAGCGGGCATAGGTAATGTACCCGCTTTCATACGGTCGTACAGGCGGTGTACACCTGTAGTAGTTTCTTCGCTGATACCTTTTATGTGCTGAATCAGTTCAGTATAGTTGTCCAGTACCATATTGGTCAGGTCGCCACCATCGTCCAGTATCATATTCAGCGGACGGTCAGCGCTGCCAAAGAACAATGTCTGCTCAATACACCAGTCAGCTTCAGCTTGTGTCTGGCCTTTCCATGCAAATACACCTATACCTGCAGCAGCTATGGCAGCAGCGGCGTGGTCTTGCGTAGAGAAGATGTTACAAGAGCTCCAACGCACTTCAGCACCCAGTTCTACCAGTGTTTCTATCAACACCGCGGTCTGTATAGTCATGTGCAGGCAACCTGCTATGCGCGCGCCTTTCAGGGGTTGCTTGCCTTTGTATTCTTCGCGTATTGCCATCAGGCCGGGCATTTCTGCCTCTGCCAGCCTTATTTCCTTACGTCCCCATTCAGCCAGGCTGATGTCTTTTACCTTGTAGGGTAATTTAAAATCGATCTCAGAGCGAGTCATAGTACTCATACTTGTTATATTTTATTCTTTTATAGTTACAGAGCTGCAAAGGTAAGCAATTCCCTGTTATATGGCCATGTTACCATATGTTTATATCTATAGGCTAATGATAAACAACGATATTGTTTAACTATTAGCGATATATGCTTTGATTTTGTTGCGCAAATCTACCGTAGCCTGCACCAGGGGCAAACGTACATGCGCAGGGCAAACACCCAACTCATCCAGCGTACATTTTACACCCGTAGGATTACCTTCTGCAAACAACAGCTTGATACCGTCGATCAATTGATAATGCAGTTCGCGGCCCTGTGCGAAATCACCTTTCAGCAGGAAGTTGACCATTGTAGTAAACTTCTTAGGATAGCTGTTGGCTGCTACAGATATTACACCTTCCATACCAATTGCAGCCTGGCAGATGAATAAATCATCGTCGCCGCTGAGTATGGCAAAATGTGCGGGCTTGCCCTGCACCAGTTCCATACACTGGGCCAGGTTGCCGCTGGCCTCTTTTATCGCCACTACGTTGCTGAACTCGTTAGCCAGCCTCAGTACAGTAGCCGGTGCCATATTGCTACCTGTACGTCCGGGTACGTTGTAGAGTATGATGGGTAGCTTGGTTGCTGTAGCAATAGCCTTGAAATGCTGGTATATACCTTCCTGCGATGGCTTGTTGTAGTGCGGTGATGCGCTTAATATGCCCGATACTCCTGTCAGGTCGTAGGTCTTTACATTGTTCACCACCTCGGCAGTATTATTGCCCGCTATACCACATACCACCGGCACGCGTCCGTTACATTTTTCCACTATAAACGACAGTACTTGCTGCTGCTCTTCCCTGCCCAGGGTAGGCGTTTCGCCGGTAGAGCCCAAAGCCACCAAAAAGTTGACACCGCCTTCTATCACATGGTTCACTAATTTTTCCAAAGAAGCGAAATCGATGGAACTGTCACTGTTAAACGGTGTTACCAATGCCACACCTGTACCTGCAAATTGATGCATATCTTATTAAGTCAAAATTTAAACGTCAACCCCGATAGCTATCGGGACAAAAAGTTATAGGGACAAAAAACTGAAATCTAATATCCCTATCCAATATCTAATATCCAACAACCACTATCCTTTATCTAACATCCAATATCTAATATCCCCTATCTATCTACACCTCTTCGTAAAAACCCATGGCAGAGAACTTATTAATGCGCTCCTCTACCCTTTTGGCAGGGTCTTTTGTATTTAGCTCACCGATGGTATCTACCAGGTATTTTTTCAAGGTAGCTGCCATCTCCTCCGGTTTAGCATGTGCGCCACCATTAGGCTCTTTCAGCACATCATCCACCAGCCCGAAGCTCTTCATATCCTCCGAAGTCAGTTTCAACTGCTCTGCAGCCTGTACCTTATAATCCCAGCTACGCCAGAGTATGGTCGAACAGTTTTCAGGAGAGATAACTGTGTACCATGTATTTTCCAGCATGGCCACGCGGTCGCCAATGCCTATGCCCAATGCCCCGCCTGATGCGCCTTCGCCTATTATCACACATATTACAGGCACTGTCAGGTTAAACATTTCAAACAGGTTTCGGGCGATTGCCTCACCCTGTCCGCGCTCTTCAGCCTCCAGTCCCGGGTACGCACCAGGCGTATCAATAAATGTAACTATCGGGCGGTTAAACTTCTCCGCCATTTTCATCAGGCGTAGCGCCTTGCGGTAGCCTTCGGGGTTGGCCATACCAAAGTTGCGCAGTTGCCTCATCTTGGTATTTACACCCTTCTGCTGCCCCATCACCATCACGGGCATGCCATCCAGTTCAGCCATACCGCCCACCATTGCCTTATCGTCTTTCACCTGGCGGTCGCCATATAGCTCCCTGAAGTTGGTAAATATCTGCTCTATATAATACAAAGTATATGGCCTGTCGGGGTGGCGACTCAGCTGCACGCGCTGCCAGGGGGTCAGGTTATTATATATGCGTTGGCGCTCGTTCTCTATAGACGCCTCCAGTTCTGCCAGTGTCTTCGTTACATCTACACCGTTTTTAGCTGAGAGTTCTTTCAGCTTATTCACCTGCGCAAACAGTTCTTCTATGGGTTGTTCAAAATCCAGGAATTGCATAAAAAATTATTTATGGGACTACAAAAGTAAAGCTTTGATTTTTTTTAAAAGAAGATTTGCAGAATTAAAGGAAATGCTTTTATCTTTGCAGCCCCAACAACGGGAATTGGACCGGTAGTTCAGTTGGTTAGAATGCCGCCCTGTCATCCCGACCATAGGTTGGGACGGGTTCGGCAAAAACACAGAAGTTCTTTTAAAATAAAAATATTGGACCGGTAGTTCAGTTGGTTAGAATGCCGCCCTGTCACGGCGGAGGTCGCGGGTTCGA
>JACFNS010000306.1 GCA_019454705.1 Taibaiella sp.
CTGTAGTATAGTCTATACGCACTGTAGCTGTTGAAGAGTTGAAAGGTAATTTCGTACTCACCATATAGCCTGCTGCCTTTGGAGCATAGTCGTAATTATTTGTAGGTGCAACGTCGGCATTTTTAATCAGTTGGCCGTTCAGATATACATCAAACAATCCACGCGTGCTTGATGTGTTTACTACGTGAATATTGAATTCTGCAGAGTCAGTGACATTCCCCAGTTCTAATGTGAAGCTATGTGAATTCTGTTTGCCCGGCGCACTGCTGAATTCCTCTCCCCACCACAATTTGCCAAACTTCTGCGGATTGGCCAGGTCTTGCTCATGCAGGATTACTTCAGAGTAATTGTAGACAGATATATTTCCTGTTGGCACAACCTGTTGGGTTGTTATCCTTTTTTCAGCCTCTGTATCAAAGTTGAGAAAATAATAACCTTTGTCTTCGTAGAAATTCTTCTCCTGGATGAGCTGTTTGTTGTCTGCAGAGGGAACCCAATTAACAGGCCCCTGCCCGTAAAAGACAAAATAATCTCCCGGGCCAAAGCTGCCATCGCCTCCGTCATTTACCCATATAGCGTTTTCCGTAAGCCCCTGAACGACACCTGTGTTGCGCTCGGGAAGCATTTTGCCTCCATGTCCAAACAGCCTGATGCGCGAAGAGCTGACGTTACTGACACCCAATTGGGTGGCCAGGAAATTATGGTCTATTTTGTATAGCCCTGTACGTGGTACCGCTATTTTATACCATGTGCCGCTTGCGAGGGGCGAGTTGCCGCCAGAGGTGCCTTTTGCAGAGCTGCGGTTGCTGCTATATGTTGTGTTTTGCAGAGCCGGCTCGCTGTATTCAAAGCTTATGCGTTTGATTTGTCGGAGTTGCCCGTTTTCATCCAGGGAAAATGCCGGGAATTTAACCACGGCAAATGGCTGTTTTCGGTCCTTGCCAAGTATAATATCAAACCTGTCGGGCGAAGATGGGAAAGCATTTTCCGGTAAACGCTCAGCCGGTTCGTAATCAACAGAGGTTATTGTAATCCCGGGTTTTATGTAAGATGTCAATTCTATTCTCTTAGCAATGAAGCCTGATTGTATATCCCGGACATTTACCACCAATGTGGCTTCCTTTGCAATGCCCGATTTGCTGCCTGTTATTGCCACAAAGCTCATTAAGAGCACCTTGAATATTTTGCCGTATTGTGATAATTTCATAACTTATTTTAGGGTTTCCAAATATACTGAATATTAAAATCAGGACTGTCAGAATAAGGTCATCCCGCCATAGGATAACGTTAAATCTGTTGTCCGTAGTATAATTTTGATAAAAGCAAGAAAATCAACATTTTTTTAGCATTATTCTTATAAAGCTTGACATTTTGAAAAGAACACTCTAATATTGTAACACTTTAACAGATTATTCAACACAATTTGTAGCAAACTTTTTTCTTTAGATTATGAAAAGATCTCTTGTCGGCGTGAGCTTGCTTTGTATCGGGGTAGCGACCTTATTTTCGGCCTGCTCCTCCAATAAATCAACCGGGGTGTCCCGTGTAACGGGTTGGGATTACAATGACCCTCGCCTTGGTGGTTTTGACGTGGCCAATTACCAGGGCCAGCAAACAGGCCCCGGCCTCACTTTCGTAGAAGGTGGCCGTTTTACAATGGGTATGACTGAGGAGGACCTGACCCTGGAAAGGAATAACGTACCCCGCACAGTTTCGGTTTCTTCTTTCTATATGGATGAAACCGAAGTGGCAAACGTACACTACCGCGAGTATATCTACTGGCTGTCACGCACCTACGGATCAGACTATCCGCTGGTAATAGCCGAGGCTATGCCTGATACATCTGTATGGCGTTCAGCTCTTTCTTACAACGAGCCTTATGTGCAATACTACTTCCGCCATGCTGCATATGACAACTACCCCGTTGTTGGTGTAAACTGGCACCAGGCACGTGCGTTCGCTAAATGGCGCAGTGACAGGGTAAACGAATATATCCTGATTAAGAATGGTCGCCTGAAGAGGAACCCCAACCAGGTGAATGAAGATATATTTGACAGTGAGACATATGTTAACGGCCAATACGAAGGTTTGCCGACAAAGGGTCGCAAGCGTGACTTAGACCCTCAAGGTTCCGGTTATCGTAATATGAGGTATTCAGATGGTTATTTACTGCCTAACTACCGCCTGCCTACAGAAGCAGAGTGGGAATATGCAGCACTGGGTAACATAGGTAACAACCCTGAGCCTGAGACTAAACGTCGTCGTGGCGAGGAAGTTATAACTGACCGCAACGTTTACCCTTGGGGTGATGCATATACCACCCGCTATGGTTTACGAAACTCTTACCAGGGTGAATTCCTGGGTAACTTCAAGCGTGGTAAAGGCGATGCGATGGGTATAGCCGGCGCTTTGAACGATAATGCAGATGTACCTGCACCTGTATTCTCTTATGCTCCTAACGCTTATGGTTTGTACAACATGGCTGGTAACGTAAGTGAGTGGGTATTAGATACTTACCGTCCATATACACGCGATTTGAACGATTTCCGTCCTTTCCGTGGTAACGTATATGAAACATACGTAAGGCTTGGTGAAGATAATTCATTGGATGAAAAAGATACTTTAGGCCACCTGCAAACACGCCTGATGGATAGCACTGAAATGGCATCTTACGAGCAGTTTGATGGTCTGAACGCTGACCTGAGGGATTACCAGGATGGTGACAGTGCCTCAATGTTTAACTACAGCTACGGTTCTAATACATTGATCAGCAACGAAGCTAAAATATACAAAGGTGGCTCATGGGCTGACCGTGCTTACTACATGAACCCCGGTGCACGCCGTTTCATGCAAGCATATCAGGCTAGCTCTACAGTAGGTTTCCGCTTGGTTATGGATCGTTTGGGAAGCCCCAATGGCGATAACAGTGAGAAAGCCGGTAACTACTTTGGCGGTAAAGGTCGCCCTCCAAGAAGGTAATTTTTGATTAATCTGTTTAATAGAAAGAGGTGCCATCAGGCACCTCTTTTGTATTTATGATAAAAAACAATTATGATTATGACATGTGTCATTTGCACTCGTATTGCATATATGTAGCTTTACAAAAATTATATATATGCAACGATTAATCATTTCTACAGTTTTGTTTGTAACAACCGTATTCAGTGCCGCACTATATACAGGGTGCACAAAATCCGCGGATGAGTGTGATAATATAACCTGCAAAAACGGTGGCGGATGTATCAATGGTATATGTAATTGCCCGTCGGATTATACAGGTGTTAATTGTGAAACACGCAAATGCGAGGCTAACGAAACAGCCAAGGTGCGCTTTATCAACAAAACAGGAACCAGTCAAACATATTCTGTTGTTTGGGATGGCTCTGTAATAACTACACTGGGGCCCGGCGCAACATCAGAATACTATACAGTGGCATCGGGCCAGCACACATTACATTTTATGATAGCAAACAGTACAACATCAGCATGTACCCCCAGTACGCCCAACTTGGCGGTGTGTTCATCTATGGAGTACTGGTGTACGAAGTAAGGCATAGTTCTGAATAGTGGGGTTATTGCATCATTTCAATTAATATTATCGGCCGGCTTTATAAAGCCGGCCGATAATATTAACGCAACTTCTTGCCTGGCGGGATTTGCTATCATTTACCCATACGCAATGATAATAAAAATGATTCCCTATACACTGGGTGTACCTTTTCTGATTGATGGGGATGGACTTAGTATAAGCCATGGCTGAATATGCCCGAGGAGTTGTATTACAGGTGCTATGTGTTTGCTGCTGTTCCAACCTTGTTTGTTGGCTGACGGCCCATATACGCCT
>JACFNS010000307.1 GCA_019454705.1 Taibaiella sp.
ATGTAACCGTGCAGCAGGAAGTGATAGAGCTTATGACTAATCTGCAAAAAGACTACAGCGCCGCCATGATATTCATTACCCACGACCTGGCACTGGCTGCACAAATAGCCGATGAGGTGATGGTGATGCAAAAAGGCAAAGCGGTGGAGCAGGGTAGCGCGAAAGATATACTCATTGCGCCCAAGCACCCATATACACAGGCATTGCTGGCATGCCGCCCATCGCCGGCGCATAAAGGGAAGCCATTGCCTGTCGTGGCTGATTTTCTCAGAGCACCACAGGGTGAGCGGACAGACGAACAATATGAAACCATAAAGCCCGGCAGGAAAATACTGGAAGCCAACAACCTGCGTGTGTGGTTTTCGGTAGAGAGCAACTGGCTGGGAAAAACTACGCAATACTTCAAGGCTGTAGATGGTGTGTCTTTTGAATTGAGGAGGGGAGAAGTATTGGGACTGGTAGGCGAAAGCGGTTGTGGTAAAAGCACCCTGGGCAGAACGCTGATAGGTTTATTGCCTGTATATGAAGGGCAGGTGAAGTTTGACGGGAAAAACATTGCCGATTACAACCAAAGAGATTGGCGAAATATCCGCAAAGAGATACAGTTGATTTTCCAGGACCCTTACGCTTCGCTGAACCCACGCATGAGCATAGGCGATATGCTGATGGAACCACTGTCGGTACATAATATCGTGCCCCGAAGTGAGCGAAGAAAGGAAGCATTGAGATTGCTTGACCTGGTGCAACTGCCTGCCGACAGTATGCAACGCTACCCGCACCAGTTTTCAGGCGGTCAGCGGCAGCGCTTGGGCATAGCCCGTGCACTTGCGGTAAAACCGCAGGTATTGATATGCGACGAGAGCGTATCGGCACTGGATGTAAGCGTGCAGGCGCAGATACTCAACCTGCTGAAAAATTTGCAGAGTGAGTTCAACCTGTCCTACCTGTTCATCTCTCACGACCTGAATGTGGTACACTACATCAGCGACAGGGTGATGGTGATGCAGAGCGGTAAGATGGTGGAAACGGGAACAGCAGAGCAGGTGTTGAAAAACCCTGCGGATGATTACACCAGGCGATTAATAGAGGCAATGCCGTAAAATAAATAGTATGGGTTTAGATAGCATGAAGATTTTTGATTCGGTGGAGCGGTATTTCAAGGTTTCTCTATCCGAAGACGAGGTAGACAGTATTAACACTGTAGGGGATATTGCGGAACAGGTGAGTAAACATATCGTTTTTAAGCCGGAAGGTATTAGCAAACCTGAAATGATGTTTGGCATTCTAAAGGATTACGTGCCACCTGAATTCGGATACCCGAAGGAAGAATTTACCCTGGCGACAGTTATCAAAGATTTTATCCCTGTAAAAAAAGCGCAGTTATATTGGGACAAGATGGCTGCGGATTTTAACATTGCCCTCCCGCATTTAAAACCCGCAGATGTAAATACCCGCATCAACCCTGCCAACATGTTGCAGGGTGAATCTTTAACAGACAACACGGTGTTCGACCTGGTATGCTGGATATTGGCGCTTAATTATGAGAAACTGATCATTCCCACCAAACTTGTGAGCAAGACGGAGGTAGAACTCGTGGTAATAGGCATCATTAATGAAATAACCGGTATCAATGTGGAGGATATTGCATTGGAATATGATATTCTAGAAGATTTAGGAATTCGTTGATGTGATATTGGATTTTACAGCACCGTTAAAGTAGTTCTTTTAACTCCGCTTCCCTTGCTTCCACCTCAAACTTATTGTTGCGATAACCTTTTCTCACCGTTTCATACAGGTAAAGGATTATAAAACGAATGATGCCATATCGTTGGTATTGTTCCACATGTTTTAGTTCATGCAACAACCATTTACGATTGGCGGTAAATTCTTCTCGCGTTGTGTTGTGCAGGTATATGGTACGATTGACGACAATAGCGCATTGTTTAGTCTTTAGCTTGTATGCAGCCATCCTCGCCAGCAGTGAGCTTTCTTTGATGTGTACTTCCTCTGTTTTTATTGCCAACCCTATAAGTTTACAAATTCCTGTAGTACAATAGAGATGCCATTGCGTATTCCATGTACCAGCACAACGGTCCAGAATGCCTTAAGCGGTTCTTTTGAGTAAAAATAGTACATGTAAGCCAGCACCAGTCCTATGAAAAACGCAAAAAATATATAAGCAGGATTGTAAGTGTGACCCAAGCCGAATGCTATTGCAGATATTAATATCGCACAAGGATAATATTTGCGGCTTTTAGCAAAGTACATAAACAAGCGGATGATAAGATATTGATACACCAGGGTTTCAAGAATAGGGGCTATTACCATTAGCTCAATAACTTTATCTGTAGAAACTTCCGGCCCCCCTTCGGTATTAATACCCGTTGCCAACATCACCAGCAATATCGGGATGAAAAAAACAAGCGCTACGTAGCTTGATAACAAAAAGAGGAGTACCTGCATGGGGTAACTTCGCTTAAGGAAGAACCTGTTTAGCTTGTTGATTATTTTTTTCATAGGATGGTATTAATAGACATTATCCAAGTGCCACATCCAGTATCATCATCACCAAAAATCCGCCGATAAAACCAAGCACAGCCACATCGGTATATTTATCCCGTTGGGTTTCAGGTATTACTTCTTCTACTACTACAAATATCATAGCGCCTGCTGCAAAAGCCAGGGCAAATGGCAGGATGGGCTGGACGTATATTACCGCCAGCGCGCCGATTACACCCGCAAATGGTTCTACTATGGCAGATAGTTGCCCGTACCAGAAGCTTTTTAGTCGTGAAACACCATGCCTGCGCAGGGGCATTGACACCGCAATACCTTCGGGAAAATTCTGAATACCAATACCTATGGCCAGGGCTATGGCACCTGCTACACTCGCATCGGGCATGCCCAGGGCAGCCGCGCCAAACAATACGCCCACTGCCAACCCTTCAGGAATGTTGTGCAATGTAATGGCCAATATTAATAGTGTAGTGCGGTGGAGTTTTGTTTTTACACCTTCTGTTTCTTCTATACCAAAGTTGATGTGCAGGTGGGGTGTAAACCTGTCCAGCACAAAGATGAACATAGCCCCCAGGAAAAAGCCCACAGCCGCCGGCATCCATATCATATCAGGGTACATCCTTTCAGACATTTCTATAGCCGGGTTCAGCAGGCTCCAGAAGCTGGCGGCCACCATCACCCCACCGGTAAAACCCAGCATGGCATCGAGCACCCCGCGGTGCATACTCTTGAAAAAGAATACTAATGATGCTCCTGCACCTGTTACTAACCAGGTAAAAACAGTGGCCAGCAATGCGCTTTTTACAGGGCCAATAGAGACAAAGAATTCTGTTAACTGCTCCATTATTTTATACAGTCTAAAAATAATTTTAGGCAAATCTAAATCAATTAATCCAAACTGTCACATGAATTTAAAATAAAAATACTTCAACTAAAAAATTAGTTTTAAAACTAAATATTTAGTAGGTTTACTAAAAGTTTAGTATTTGAGTATGAAAAAGGAGTTTAAGCCATTGACAAAATCTGAGGAAGAAATAATGCAGGCGCTGTGGCAACTGGATAAAGCATTCGTAAAAGATGTCGTGGACATATTGCCTGAGCCTAAGCCGCATTACAATACAGTGAGCACGATAATCAAGATACTGGAAGAAAAAGGTTTCGCCGGCCACGAGAGCCTGGGCAAGGCCAACAGGTATTTTCCGTTAGTACAAAAGGACGAATACAGTAAAAAAAGTATGAACCAGTTTGTAGGTAAATACTTCGAGGGCTCTTTTGCCAATATGCTCTCTTTTTTCGCCAAAGAGAAAGATATATCCGTTAAGGATCT
>JACFNS010000308.1 GCA_019454705.1 Taibaiella sp.
AAAAGCATCAATAAAGAATTTGACCTGAAAATAGTTGAAGCTGTAGAAGGTGGGGCTGCAGGTGGAATTACTTTAGCTGATATAGAGCAGGCGCTGGACAATATCCTGGAACGCCGCCTACATGAGATGCAACTGGTACCCATGGCCAATAAATGGAACAGCGGTACGCTAATCCTAAAGCCGGCAGAAGAATCGATGCAGGCCAAAGAAATGCCCATCGAAACATTTTTTCATAAAATAGTAATGGTGCGCGACAAACTGAGATTGATAGAGCAGAAGATAAACGCCCACAAAGTATTGACGGACGAAGAGAAAGTGGACCTGCAACAATACATCACAGGTATATATGGTTCGCTCACTACGTTCAACGTATTATTCAGGGAAACACACCACCAGTTTAAAGGAAGTGGGGGATGATATTCATCCCCATTATCCCATGATATGCAGCCAATTGAAAATCTCTTCACGTGTTTTCCCGGTTTTCTCCTGTAGCCTCTTTAGTAGCTCAAGTTCTTTACCCAGTTCATAGTCCAGGTCTTGCTCCTCTATATCCGGGTATTCGGCCTTTACCTGCTGCTTCAGCTCCGGCCACCGCCTGTGAAAATCAATTGTGTCCATTAGCCTAATGATTTAATCCAGTCAACTACCTCGTCGCGTGTTTTGCCCAGTTTATCCTGCAGCCTGCCTACCAGTTCGTCTTCCTTGCCTTCTTCATACAGCAGGTCATCGTCCGTCAGGTCAGCATACTGCTGCTTAGCTTTGCCTTTCAGTTCGTTCCATTTCCCTTTGATTTCCAACTTGTCCATTGTTTCTGTTTTTAGTTGAAGTAATAACACCAAAAACAATCACAATGTTCAACAGCTATGTTAATTCATTGATAATACTATCGTGCTGCGGGTATTGTTGTATCAATTGCACTTTATCTGCCAGTTCAAAATCCGCAAAATCGAAACCCGGTGCTACCGTACATCCGCACAGTGTATAGCCACATTCTTCTTCCACCCTCGAGCCAAACCAGCTACCTGCCGGTATGATTACCTGTGGCCTTTCACCATTGTCAAAGTCTTTGCCCAGCAAATGTTTTACCAGCTTACCGTCTGTTTGTATTTCGTAAATACATAGTGCTGTACCATCATAATGATGCCACAACTCATCCGATGCTATCCTGTGAAAAGCGGAAAACTGCCCGTACTCCAGCAGGAAGTATATGCTGGTTGATGCAGCCCTTTCACCATTGTGTCCTGGTTTTAACACTTCTTTAGGCAGCACATGTTCCGCCCTGTATATCTCCTTGAAAGAGCCGCCCTCGACGTGGCTTTCAAGGTTTAGCTTGTCTTTCCAGTATTGCGCATTATATGTGTTTCCCATGCTGCAAAGCTATAAGATTTGTTAAATAGCCGGGGTATAGCAACCGCACCTGTTTGAGTGGCATGTTTGTTGTTTTACATTTAGCATACTAAATGATTCAGGCAATGCGCACAGGATTCATCATAGCAGCACTGGCAGTCAGCACACTCTTCATCAGTTCATGTGTGCAAAAGGAATACTATACGGTAGAACCACCACCGGCCGAACCGCCCGGACCGCAGTACAATTATATCTTTGATGACGACTTCAACAACAATATCAATAACTGGACATTCAGCGACCCGGACAACGCTGCATATGTAACCATGGTAAACAGTTGGTTAAAATACACGTATATGCCGCCCAACGATGGCACCAATACGGTTGCCATCAGCACTGGTGCAAAACTTCATCGCAACTTCCTGGTGCAAACCCGCATACGGTCCGATTATGCCATGGGCCTTTGCTTCGGCGTGTCCGATAATGACTATGGCTATTCATTCTTTATAGATAATGACGGCTACTTTGCCCTGTACAGGGAGGGCACTGCGAATGAAGGTGTACAAACAATCATGGACTGGCAGGCAAGTGAAGCCATATACCGTAACGGTTGGAACGAAGTGGAGTTTGAGCAAACAGGCAACTACTGGATGGGCTATATCAACGGTGTGAAAGTTTTTGAAATACCTGCCAAGTCAATCAATGGCAATAAGATAGGATATATAGTACTCGCAGGCACCACCGGCTACGCCGACTACCTGACCGTACAGTGGTAACAGCAGGATATTCGTATCTTAGCAGGTAGAAATAATCAAACAGGCAGGCACATGAGTGACAACGGAACGAACAACAAACCCAAAAATGTAAACAACCCGGTTTCCAAACAGGAAAGATTCTTCCTCGAAGGCCCGCACTCCCGCTGGTCAGAATTCTTGTTCATAGTCAAGGTAATGCGCGAGTTCATTCGCGGGGCGCGCAAGCTGCACTTCATAGGGCCGTCTGTTACTGTATTCGGCTCAGCACGTTTCAACGAAAAACATCCCTACTACCAACAGGCTATGGAAATAGGCCGTCGCATAGTTGGCCTTGGCTTCAATGTAATGACAGGCGGCGGTCCCGGCATAATGGAAGCAGCCAACCGCGGTGCTAAAGAAGCCGGCGGACGTTCTGTGGGTTGTAACATCATACTGCCGCATGAGCAGATGCCCAACGACTACCTGGATATTTGGGTGGAGATGGACCTGTTCTTTGTACGTAAAGTGCTGTTGTCCAAATACTCTTATGCTTTTGTGGTACTGCCCGGCGGTTTCGGTACATTAGATGAATTCTTCGAAGCCCTTACCCTTATACAGACCAACAAGATGGAGCGCTTCCCCATAGTGTTGATGGGCAAGGATTATTACAAGTTCATTGATGAGCATGTTAAGCTGATGATACAGGAAGGAACCATTGGCACCGAAGATGCAAAACTCTTCATCTTTACCGATTCGATAGACGAAGCTATGGCGCATATCCAGAAATATGCTGTAGAAGGTTTCGGACTTAAGAAACAGAGATTAGTCAGGCCCTGGCCTGTACTCGGCGAAAAGAGGAGATGATCTAAGCGTACTTAATTATCATTGCTTCCAGCACATTGATAACATCGCCGCATTTATTGTTCAGTTTCAGCAGCATATTGTAGTGGTCCGATAGTTTTATCATCTCCACCGTACCGGCCGGTTCTTCAAATATTTCTGTAATGGCCTTGGTGATAAATACATCGGATGTACCCACCACCGCGCGCATGCGCTCCAGTATCTCTATCTGCGATTGTAGCCCTTTCCTGTTGTCCAGGCTGTTGATGATTTTTTTAAGTAAGGCTATATATTCAGTCAACCTGCCCGTTATCTGTGCAGAAACGCCGTTTTGTATAGTAATATCGAAGTAATACGCCTGTTTGGACGTGGCCCATATGTAGTCCGCAATATCATCCAGGGATGACGAAATGAAATGTATATCCTCCCTGTCAAAGGGCGTGATGAAATTTCTGCCTAACTCTACAAATAGCTTATGCGTTACCTCGTCATTCTTATGCTCCAGGGCTTCTATTTTATCCAACAGTGCTTTCCTTGTCTTCCTGTCTTCGGCCGCCAGGTGTTGTTGAAAATACCCAGTCATCGTGTCAAGGTTCTGCGCTACCTGTTCAAACAATTCGAAAAACTTCTTACCTGCAGGTGTAAACAATTTGGATAAAACACTCATGACTCAATCTCGCTTTTCTCAAAGCTAACACCTGTGCATGAGCAGAAATAGCGGCTAACAATAACTTAACCTTATGATAATACAGATGTTAACGGGGCGGTTTTATATTGAATTTTTTCTTAACTTGCATACTTCTATGACCAAAGTGTGGTTATAATTCTATGAGTGATAATAAATTAAGCCTGGTAAAGTTCGCCCCAAAAGGAACTGACAATTTTC
>JACFNS010000309.1 GCA_019454705.1 Taibaiella sp.
TGCCAACCCGAAGCATTATGAAATTAAGTTACAAGGATAATAACATTGAAATAAAATATGCCACACCAGCCTATAGCGTTATCAATCAATATCCTGTTTATTATAAAATAAATAACAGTGATTGGATGACCAACCCAACAAATTCAAGGTCTTTAAATTTAGCTTCGCTATCACCCGGAGATTATATGATAACCTTTGCCCAGGCGTCAGGTGAAGGTACTTTGCACAAAGCTGCTGTCATGAATATATCCATTACTAAACCCTATTGGATGACATTATGGTTTTGGGGATTAGTATTGGTGGGTGGAGGATCAGTAGCTTATAGTTACTATAAATGGCAGACAAGTATCCTGAAAAATCAGAATAATTTGTTAGCTGAAAAGGTTGAGCTGGAGCGAAACTTACATAAATCGGTTTTAATGGCAATTCGCTCGCAAATGAACCCACATTTTTTCTATAATGCACTAAACACTATACAGTCTTTCATTATAACCGATGATAAGCGAAACGCTGCAACCTATTTGTCTAAATTTTCAAAACTCACCCGCACTATACTGGAGATGACAGGTAAAGAGGCGGTAACATTGCAAGAAGAGGTGAATTCACTGCAGTTATACCTGGACTTGGAAAAAGTTAGGTTTAACAATGAATTAAACTATACAATTCATGTGGCTAAAGGTTTGGATGCTGAATTGGTGAAAATACCTTCAATGATCGTACAGCCATATATTGAGAACTCTATTAAACATGGTTTGTTACATAAAAAAGGAGAGAAGATCCTACTCATTCATTTTTTAAAAAGAGACAATAATTTAACCATTGTTATAGATGATAATGGAATAGGTAGAAAACGTAGTCGCGAATTAAATAAAATAAGAGCGGATAAACACAAGCCATTTGCTACAGAGGCAAATATGAAACGTATTGAATTGCTGAACATGGGCAAAAATAATATTGGTGTTGTCTATACTGATAAGCGTGACGCATTCGGCCAGTCTAACGGCACAATTGTTACCATCACTATACCATTACTTATAAATGAATTGAGCTATGAATATTAAGGTAATTATTATAGACTATGAGCTGATGGCAAGAAACCTGTTGCGTGGCTTGCTGCAATCGTATTGTCCGAATGTTGAAATATTAGCAGATTGCCCTGATCTGCCTAATGGTGTTAAAGCTATTCGTAAACTAAAACCTGACCTTGTTTTCCTGGATATAGAAATGCCTGGCCATACAGGTTTAGAGCTACTTGACTTTTTCAATGAAGATGAGGTTGACTTCTCTGTAATATTTACAACAGCATACAACCAATATGCAATCCGAGCATTCAAGCTTTCCGCAATTGATTACCTGTTGAAGCCGATTGAGCCTGCGGACTTGGAGCAGGCTGTGGAACGCTTTGAAAAATTTGCTAATAGACAACGTCAGGCTTTAACCTTGTTAAAAGAGAATCTAAACAATCATTCTGAACGAAAGCTGGCAGTACCTGAGGGCAATTCCATTAAGTTTATCGAACTGGATACGATTGTATATTTCAAGGCTGACAGCTCATATACTGAAATACATTTTACTGATGATACCAAGCTGGTCATCAGCCGTACATTAAAGAATATCGAAGAAACCCTGGAGGGGGAACAACATTTCTTCAGGTCACACAAGTCTTACCTGGTCAATATGAAGTACGTGGCCGAATATGTAAAGTCAGATGGAGGGTACTTGTTGCTGAAAAATGATAAAGAGATACCTGTAACTCCTGACAAGGTGCAGGAGTTACTTGAAAAAAACAATTTTGTAACGCGTAAATAACAGGCTACTAAAACTCGTAGCCTATATCTTTCCTGTAATACTTGTCTTCGTATTGGATATGCCCTGCATTAGTGTATGATGTAGTCAATGCGTCCTGAATATCTTTTCCAAAAGAAGTAATTGCCAGCACCCGGCCTCCGTTGGTTACAATATGGCCGTCTTTTAATGCAGTGCCTGCATGTAACAGCATACTGTTTTTCACTTCGTCAAATCCCGTGATTACTTTGCCTTTAGCATAACTGTCGGGGTAGCCGGCGGACACCAACATCACCGTACACGCTGCTTCTTGTTTGAATTTCGCTTTGGCTTCGTTCAACCTGCCTTCGTCCATCAGTACAATTAGTTCTACTAGGTCGTTTTCCAGGCGGGGTATTACAACTTCTGTTTCTGGGTCGCCCATGCGGCAGTTGTATTCTATTACATAAGGGTCACCGTTTACTTTTATCAGCCCGAAAAATATGAACCCCTGGTAGGTTAGGTTTTCTTCTTTCAATCCTTTTACGGTAGGCTCTATGATACGCTCTGTGATTTTCTGCATAAAGGCATCGTCTGCAAATGGTACGGGTGAAACAGCTCCCATGCCTCCGGTGTTTGGTCCTGTATCCCCTTCACCTATGCGTTTATAGTCTTTGGCTTCAGGCAGGCGTATATAATTTGTACCGTCGCTTAATACAAATACTGATAATTCTATACCGTCCAGGAACTCTTCCACCACTACTTTTTTACTCGCATCGCCAAAACGGGCCTCTTTAATCATAGAGGTGAAAGTTTCAACGGCTTCCTCTGTGCTTTGAGCTATTACCACGCCTTTGCCTGCCGCCAGTCCATCGGCTTTCAGTACTACGGGAAAGCTGTGCTTGTTCAGGTAGTTTATTCCTTCTTCGAAATTCTCTTCAGTGAATTCCATATAGCCGGCAGTAGGTATATTATGCCGCTGCATAAACTTTTTGGAGAAAGCCTTACTGCCTTCCAACTGCGCGCCTGCTTGTGAGGGCCCTGCAACTATTATATGTTTCAGCTCAGGGTCGTTTTTGAAATAATCCCATATGCCTGCTACCAGCGGGTCTTCAGGTCCGGGTACCAGTATATCTATCTTGTCTTGCAGGCATACCCGCTTTATTTCTTCAAAGTCAGTAACCGGGATATTCAGGTTGCTGCCATATTGGGCAGTGCCGGCATTGCCTGGTGCTATAAATAATTCTTTACATAATTTACTTTGGCTCAGCTTCCACGCCAGGGTACACTCCCTGCCACCACTACCTAATAACAATATATTGTATGCAGACATTACCGGATGTTTTACAGATAAATATATCCTGCTGCGTTAGCTAATCAGGATATAATGGTTATTTTAACGGTTCAAAATTAACCAAACAAGGCTTTTCTACAGGAAAAACTTATCAACTGTTATGAGCGATACACAACAAACTACTGCCAAAAAACACCCTAAGGCGCTGCCTTACTTGTTTTTTACGGAAATGTGGGAGCGGTTCGGCTACTACCTGATGCTGGGCATATTTGTATTATATATGATAGATGTGCGCCGGGGCGGGCTGGCTATACCTGATAAAATGGCCGATGATATATTCGGAACCTTCATTGCTTTTACTTACCTCACTCCATTTATAGGTGGCTTCCTGGCCGATAGAAAATTCGGATATGTGAAGTCGGTATATGCGGGGGGGCTTATGATGGCAGCAGGATACCTGGGCCTGGCATTGCCCGGGCTTACCATGTTTTACGTATCTGTTGCGCTCATCATTATAGGCAATGGTTTCTTCAAGCCAAATATATCTACACTGCTAGGCAACCTGTATTCAGAGCCTGAATACAAGGCCAAGAAAGATAGCGGCTACAACCTGTTTTATATGGGTATCAACATAGGGGCCTTCCTTGGCCCGATATTGGCGGCATTCATGCGTAATAAGTATGGATGGCCGGCGGCATTCGCAGCAGCTGGTGTAGGTATGCTTATCGGTCTCG
>JACFNS010000310.1 GCA_019454705.1 Taibaiella sp.
GAAAGCAATGGCGCCCACGAGTGGATTATTGAATTTGAGCACCTGCCCTGCCCGCTTGAAGTATTCACCGAAAAAATGGACAAAGCCCTGCAAAACATCAATTCGGACTACGAAGCAAAAAGGCACAAAGACATAGCCCTGCGCATGCCTGTTGTACACCGTATGCCGGCAAGTGGTTTCAACAAATGGCTGAAAGACAAGGGCAAACTTGGCGGGCAACATAAAGTGCCCCGCCTCAGCAACGAGCGCAAGTACCTGGAAGAAATAATGCCCTATACAAAAGCTTAAAAGAGGCGGCTTCCCGCAATATTGAACAAAATCACCCTCATTACTGACGTTTGTCATAAGTGCCGATAGACAGGTCGCGTATGTTTGTATTATAAAATATAATGATTATGATTACTGCACAAACGACAACCATTGCCACTAAGCTAACTAACGAGCATAACGACTGGCTGCGCAGCCTGGATTTTTACACAGATGAATTGAACATCCTGAAAAGCCGCCTCACAGAAGTAGCAGGAAAGAATACAAGCCATGAAGCTTCTGAAGGCGCAGAGTTGTATGAAAACAGGTTCGATATTCAGAAAAAGAACATTTACGATTTATCGCACGAGATACGCCGCCACCTGGCAGAAGTAGCAGTGCAGGCCAAAGAAAAAGCGGGACATATAGAGGTGCGTATGCTGGAAAAACATGGAGAATTGCGCGAGCAATACATCGCATTGGAAAAAACCATTCACGACCTCAGGCATGAATTTTACAGGTATGCGTCCAAATGGATGTAAGCCTTACTCTTCTTTACTTTGGTCGAAATACATAGTATTCAGCTCGTCTATATAGGCGAGCATTTCTTTTCTGCCTAATCCCTTTACTGCGCTTGTGAGAAAACTACGCGGAATAAATTCCCACTCCTCACGCATGGCATCGATAAAGCTGCGAACGTTTTTGGCAGCTTCACGCTGCGTACTTTTATCTGCTTTGGTAAACGCAATATTGAACGGCACTTGCCACTCACCCAGTTGCGCCAGGAAGTCGAGGTCTATCTGCTGGGGCTTGTGCCTGCTATCTATCAACACAAAAACTGTGACCAGGTTGCGGCGTTGGGTCAGGTAGTTCTCTATCATCTTGCCGAAAGAAGCCCGCTGTTTCTGCGACACCTTAGCATAACCATATCCCGGCAAATCCACTAAGTACCACTCATTATTGACAATAAAGTGGTTAATCATCTGCGTCTTGCCCGGGCTGCCCGAGGTTTTGGCCAGTTTGGTTTGTCCTGTCAGCATATTGATGAGGGATGACTTGCCCACATTAGACCTGCCTATGAAGGCATATTCAGGCTTATCACCCGGGGGGCAAAGCTCTACACGGGGGCTGCTGATCAAATATTTGGCTGAACGTATTTCCATTGCTTGTGTTAACGTACTTTTGCACCGATGCAATCCGGTACAGATAATAATCCGGCAGCCAGGGTGGTGCCGGACGCGGGGTCAAAATTAAGCAAGAAAGAGCAGGTTGCCGATATGTTTAACAACATAGCCGGCAAATATGATTTCCTGAACCATTTTTTATCCTTAGGTATAGACAAGGGCTGGCGCAAAAAGGCCATTGCAGAAATAGCTAAGGTGCAGCCTAAAACCATACTGGACGTAGCCACCGGCACGGGCGACCTGGCTATAGCTGCATCCAAACTCAATCCTGAAAAAATCATTGGTATAGATATAGCAGCACAGATGCTGGACGTGGGCAGGCAAAAGCTGAAAGAAAAAGGCCTGACTGAACTCATCAGTATGCAGGTAGGCGATAGCGAAGCCCTACCCTTTGCTGACAATAGCTTTGATGCAATAACCTGTGCATACGGCGTGCGCAATTTTGAACATTTAGAGGCTGGCCTCAAAGAAATGTGCCGTGTGTTGCGCCCGGGTGGCAAACTAGCCATACTGGAGTTTTCGCATCCTAAGCAATTCCCGGTAAAGCAGGGCTACCAATTCTACTTTAAATACATATTACCCACACTGGGCAAACTGGTATCTAAACACAGTACTGCTTACTCTTACCTGCCTGAGTCAGTAATGGCTTTCCCGGAGGGGCAAAGGTTTTGCGGGATACTGGCGCAATGCGGTTTTAAAGAGCCTAAAGCACGGCCGCTGACGTTTGGTATTACAACTTTGTATACCGCCGATAAATAGGTTCAATTCCTTAATTTGAATCTTACACCAACTTTGATTAGCTTTAACTTCAATGAAAAGTATACTGCAAACTAACAACGCAGCTACTATCCTACTCATCCGGCTGATGGTGGGTGCGGTGTTTTTGTCTGAGGGCATCCAGAAATTTTTGTTTGCCGCTATACGTGGTGCAGGCAGGTTTGAGAAAATAGGATTGCCCAATCCTGACTTCCTGGGCGGTTTTGTGGGCAGCGTTGAAATAGTATGTGGCATTCTGGTGCTTGCGGGTTTGTTCACCCGCCTGTCTGCAATACCCCTTATCATAATCATGCTTACAGCTATAACTACCACCAAAACCGAAGTTTTGCAAAACGAAGGTTTCTGGGCGATGCTGCACGGCAGCCGGACCGATTGGAGCATGTTGCTGGGTAGCATATTTTTATTGATAACTGGCGGTGGCAAATGGTCAATAGACAAATGGATAATCAACAGGCACCAGGCGGGCTAAAAGAAGTCGCGTTGTATTTCTTTAAGTTGGGTGTCATTGGTTTTGGCGGCCCGGCAGTACATATCGCCATGATGGAAAAGGAACTGGTAGAAAAACGCAAGTGGCTCACCCGCGAACATTTTCTTGACCTGATAGGCGCTACCAACCTGATACCCGGCCCCAACTCTACCGAAATGACCATGCACTGCGGGCATGTGCGCGCAGGCTGGAAAGGACTAGTGGTGGCGGGCAGTTGTTTTATCATTCCGGCTGTTATCATCACCTCCATCTTCGCATGGGCATATGCCACTTACGGGCAATTGCCGGAGGTAGAGCCATTCATCTATGGCATTCAGCCTGTGGTTATAGGCATCATATTGTCAGCACTCATCAACCTCGCGCAAAAGGCAGTAAAATCTGTAACATTGGGCATAGCGGGTATGGTAGCGCTGGTACTGTGCCTTGCAGGGATAAACGAAATAGCTGTACTCTTCGGTATGGGCTTTGCGGGGATTATGTACCACCTGTTGCAGAAAAAGCAAAGTAACGTACAAAATATCCTGTTGGCCGTGCCTGTTACCAATGCCAAGTTATTCTGGATATTCCTGAAAGTAGGCTCTATATTATACGGCAGCGGCTATGTGTTATTCGCGTTTTTAGATGCAGAACTGGTAAGCACAGGCATCCTCACCCGCAGCCAGTTGATAGATGCCATAGCCGTAGGGCAGTTCACACCTGGTCCCGTATTTTCAGCGGCAACATTTGTGGGTTGGCAGATAAATGGTTGGCATGGGGCCTTGGTTGCCACAGCGGGTATATTCCTACCCTCCTTTCTCTTTGTAGCATTGCTGAACCCACTGATACCCCGCCTGCGCAAATCCGCTATCATGTCAGCGTTTTTAGACATGGTGAACGTTGCTGCGGTTGCGTTGATACTGTCCGTGTGTATAGATATGGGCAAGGCTGCCATTACCGACTGGCGTACGATCCTTATTGCCATCGCAGGTTTCATCACTGCCTTCTTTTTCAAACATGTGAATGCTGCATTTATTATACTCGGCGGTGCGCTGGGTGGTTATTTATTGAGTTTGCTATAGCAAGAAAAACAAATCCCCCGCTGTAGCAGCGGGGGATTT
>JACFNS010000311.1 GCA_019454705.1 Taibaiella sp.
ACGAGAACAAAGAGCAGATAGAGATATCGCGCATATACGAGCGTATGGCCAACCCGGCACTGCAGTCTGTTGCCGAGTTCATGGACGACAAGATATACTATCGTAAAAAATAGTTTCGTTTACCTGTCAAATATATAAGAGCTGCCTTGTTTACAGGGCGGCTCTGACTTTTTACAGCATAGCTTAACTTTGACATCAGCTGATGGGCAAAACATATAAACATATCTTCTTCGACCTGGACCATACCTTATGGGACTTTGACCGCAACTCGGCCAATACCATAGAACGGCTGTACCGTGAGTATAAGCTGGACGAAAGAGGGATACATGACTTCGATTCTTTCATAGAAATATATAATGCCCATAACCAGGAACAGTGGGACCGTTTCCGCAAGGGGATAATCCGTCGTGAAGACCTGCGCTGGAAACGCTTCTGGCTGACACTGCTGGATTTTAAAGTGGCCGATATGACACTGGCGCACGAACTGAGCAGCGCTTACCTGGAGATACTGCCCACCCAAACCCAACTGCTGCCTTACGCCCGCGAAGTGCTGGACCATTTTAAAGAACGATACACCCTCCACCTCATCACCAACGGCTTTGACCTGACACAGCGGATGAAGCTGCAATACTCGGGCATTGGCGGTTATTTTACCGAAATCATTACATCAGAACGGGGCCATGCCATGAAACCCCACCCCGGCATTTTCGATTTTGCCCTGACCGCCACCGGCGCTACTACCAATGACTGCATCATGATAGGCGATGCGCTGGAAGTGGATGTGCTGGGCGCTAAAGATGCGGGCTGGGACCAGGTGTATTACAATCCCGCACTGTTGACCCACGAACACAAACTGACTTACGAGGTGGACTGCCTCAGTAAGCTGATGGATATCTTCTAATCGCCCGTAGGAACGATATTCGCGGTTTCCACCATCAGCATGACCACACGCTTAGGAGCGCGGGGGCGGTGCATCATACCTTTGGTAATGGTAACGCCTTGTTTGGGGCCGAGCTCTATCGTTCTATCCCCCTCTATATCTATGAACAACTGCCCTTCCACTACGTAGAAGAATTCGTCGTCGTTATCGTGCTTGTGCCAGTGAAACTCGCCTTCGATGATGCCGATGCGCACTACACTGTCGTTCACCTGGGTGAGGGTCTGGTTCCACCATTTTTCTTTGCAGGCGTCCACTATTTCGGGGATGTCTATCAGTTCCTGGTGGGCGTATTTCACGTCCAGGTTGATGTTGTATTTGGAAGTATCTACGTCTGCCATAGTATGGTTATTTAACGATGATTTCGGTAATGGCGGTTTCGCCCAGGTATTCGTTGATGGTTTTTATCAGTTGCTGCTTGCCCAGGTTCAGTTCCTGTTTCAGCGGGGCTACGTCTGTGTAGATGGTCAGGGTGCCGTTGAATACTTTCAGTTCGCGGGTGTATTTGGCAATGGTTTTGCCTGCTATCTGCTCCCACTCCTGCCTGATGCGTATTTCGGTGGCTTTGGGTTTCCAGCCCGATTTCTGCATGAGCATTTGTATGGCTTCGCCTATGCTGTATTGTCCCATGGGTGCAAGTTAAGTCAAAAGTAAAAAGTCAAAAGCCAAAAGTGTTGTCCCGTACGTACGGGATTGCCGGATTCTGTGTTTTTTCTGCCAGTTGGGAGCAAGTGTTGCCGGAGGGTTGCCGTAAAATGCGAATTAAATTCAGCTTCAGGGCTACTAATGTTCGGGACGCACCCGGTTTGAGCTTTGTATTCTCTACTAGCCTTTCTTTACTTTCTTTTATTTCGTTCATTATGTCTTTTCAGTTGCCTCAATGAGTCGCTGCGCTTGTTGCTTCTCCAAAAGAAAGTAACAAAGAAAAAGAGCCCCGCTTCTTAAGCTTCAAAGAAACGGGATGGTACCCTGATAGACTACACGGCTTCGGCTCTGCCGGGCTGTAGGGCCTTGAGTCATGTGTTGTGTGTCCCACGCGAGGCGGGCGAGTCCCTATGCAGGAGACATCGCCCGGGAATAAAAAAAGTGCCAGGAGGTAACTCCTGACACCACTAAACGAATTCTATTTGGCTTTGCCTTAAATCTCAGGAGATCATCACGCCTGTCCCGCTCGTGCGGGGTCGCTACGCTCCTTCCCGCATATCTGACGGGACAGGCATGATGACCCACGCATTTGGCGGGAACTTGTGTTGTTTGTCCGGTGCGAGTCAACCTCCCCCGATAGACGCTTATACCGCCTAAAGGCGCGCGTCTATCGTCCCCTCCTAAAAACAGGAGGGGAGTTTAAATTTTTAGTTTTTTTTTCGCAACAGAAAAGAAAGACAAAAGGCTCCCCTCCTGTTTTTAGGAGGGGCAGGTTTTTGTCCCGCTTTCAGCGGGATGAAAACCGGGGAGGTTAACTCGCGCAGGTCCTTTTATGCTTTACGCATTCACTTCCTTCACAGCACCCAGCTCTTTGCCTACTTTGGTGAAGGCGGCGATGGCTTTGTCGAGGTGGGTGCGGCTGTGGGCAGCGGATATCTGTACGCGTATGCGGGCCTGTCCCTTAGCTACTACGGGGTAGAAGAAGCCTATCACGTATATACCTTCTTCCAGCAGGCGGGCAGCCATCTTCTGCGCCAGCACGGCATCGTACAGCATGATGGGCACTATGGGGTGCGTGCCGGGCTTGATGTCGAAACCGGCATCGGTCATTTGTTTGCGGAAGTAGGTGGTGTTGTCCTCCAGCTTATCGCGCAGTTCGGTGGTTTCGCTCAGCATATCCAGCACGGCTATGGTGGCGCCTACTACCGCAGGGGCTACAGTGTTGGAAAACAGGTAAGGACGGCTACGTTGGCGCAGCATATCTATAATTTCTTTTTTGCCACTGGTGAAACCGCCCGATGCACCACCCAGCGCCTTGCCCAGCGTACCGGTTATGATGTCTATCCTGTCCATAACACCGCACAGCTCGTGCACGCCGCGGCCTGTTTTGCCCATAAAGCCTGATGAGTGGCTTTCGTCTATCATCACCAGCGCGTCGTATTTATCGGCCAGGTCGCATATCTTATCCAGTTGGGCTATGGTGCCGTCCATAGAGAAAACCGAGTCGGTAACTATGAGGCGGGTGCGCGCGCCTGAGTGGGCTTTCAACTGCTCCTCCAGGTCTTCCATATTGTTGTGCTTGTAGCGGGCGCGCTGCGCTTTGCACAGGCGCACACCGTCTATGATAGAAGCATGGTTCAGCTCGTCGGATATAATCACGTCCGCATCGCCCAGCAGGGGTTCAAACACACCACCATTGGCATCAAAGCATGCCACGTAGAGTATAGTATCTTCTGCGCCTACGAATTTTGAGATTTTGGCCTCCAGCTCTTTGTGTATATCCTGCGTACCGCATATAAAACGTACGGAGCTCATGCCGTAGCCGCGGGTATTAATAGTCTTGTGCGCCGCTTCTATTACCTTAGAGTGAGAGGACAGGCCGAGGTAGTTGTTGGCGCAGAAGTTGAGCACCTGCTTGCCGTTCACGGTTATTTCGGCACCCTGCTCCGATTCTATAATACGCTCGTTTTTGTATAAACCCGCTTCCTGTATCTCCTGCAGCTCGGCCTGCAACCTTTTGTAAAATGAAGGACTTGACATATTTATTTTTCTATTTGGGTACAAAAATATGCAATCGCCCTGTTTATCCCTATAATGCGGGGGTATTGTTCTTAAAGTATTGTCAAATACAACCTAAGGGCTATTAGCATGGTTATTAGTAAAT
>JACFNS010000312.1 GCA_019454705.1 Taibaiella sp.
GACAGGTACAAAGCATCATTTGCTATCAGTTCAGATGTGGAGGCCTTAAGTACTGATGCCTGTATATTCGCCCATTCAAAATCGCCCCGGTAGTAGGCCAGTTTCGCATCGCGGAAACGTGCTTCCTCGCCCAGCATGTCTTCCCTGAATTCTTTCTGCACCTGTGTATATATCAGTGACGCTTCCCAAACTTTATCTGTCAGTATATAGTAATCACCCAACTGCAATTTGCTACGGCCCACAAAATCCCTGCGGGCTGCAGGTTCTTTTATAGCCTTTTCCAGCAGGTCGATTGCTTCCTGCGGTTTATCTGCAAACCTTGCCAGCAATGTGGCATAGTCCTGCACTACATGGAACGTGTAATAATCCGGAAAACTATCGAGGAATTGCTGATACTCTGCCGCTAGTGCATTCACTTCTTCTTTGGTGAAAGCTGGTTTTGCCTCCAGCAGAGTAAACTTCACTTTCAGCATCTCGTTTATCACCGAAGAATAGAAAGGATAATCCTTGCCTTTCGCCAGCACCTCATCGTAGGCTTTCAGGGCAAACTCATTTTCACCCTCCCTTACAGCATACCGGGCAAATTCCAGTATGCGTTCACCCTGTTCTTTATACCTTTCGTCCAGCGCGCGTACTTGTATCAGTGCTCCATCCCAGTCATCTTTCTGAGTGTACAGCCATGTCAGCAGTTCAGAGAAATAAGGGTTATCAGGCTCTTCGTTTATCTTTTTTATCAGCGCCTTTTGTGCTTTCACCATATTTTTCCTATCGGTGCCTATGTACTCCATCATGGTGGTTTTCACGTCATCTATTCCACCATTGTAAAAGCTACGGCTGGCGTGCAGCAGCGTAGATACTGCATTATCCATATCCCCGGCTTTGAAGTACAGCCTGGACATAGGCCCGCTATACAAAAACTGGTTGTGCAATATCTCCCCCGCCCGCTGGTAGGTTTTCAGCGCATAATCATCTCTTTCTAAATCTGTGAATTTCTTCGCCACATATTGTGTCAGCAGGTCATCCCCGTTCAGGAAGGTGAGCGCCAGGTCAAACTGTTCCTCAGCTTTATTATCCTTACCCATTGCTTTATACACCCTGCCCATATCTACTGCCAGCGCGGGGTTGGTCGGGTTTTTCTGTATCTGCCCGCTTACTAATCTTTCTGCTTCTTTATATTCTTTAGCTGCCAGCAGTGCGTCTAAATAGCCATTGTATATCTCCGTGTTCCTGTTGTCTTTTTTGTGTAGTTCTTCGTATAGCTCTATGGCTTTCTTATAATCTTTCATGTCCAGGTACATACGTGCCTGGTCAACAGTTGCTGGCTGTGCAACCGACACTGCTGAAAACAGCAGAGCCATCAATAAGGTGATATATTGCTTCCTCTTCTTCACTTTCCTTTACTCGGTTTTATCATACACAAATTTGCTGCCGTTGAAGTTATACACCTGCATTTTACCATTCAGCTGGCCATCCGTCACATCAGGTATATACAGCTTCTTGCCGTTTTTGCTTAGGTGCACGGTATGTACTTCTTTCATTTTTTCAAAATCATAGTTAGCCATATAGTCGTATATATAGGTAACAAACCTGCCTGATGATGCTCCACCTTCAAACAGTTCGTAGGCCTTCAATTGGTTATCTGCCACTGTATACGCTGTCATAATATTCAGTACTTCTTTTTCAGACATCTTCACCCTGGCCTGGAATATGTAATACCTATCGCCATTATCATGCGTCACGCTCAGTACATCATAAAATTCGCCCGATACTTTTTCCAATCCTTTCCTTTCCGATGCATCCGCCAGCTTATGCGATTTTACGCCTCCCGCTGTTTCGTACAACGCTACAGCATTGTAGAAATCCAGTGTCCCGGCGTGCGAATTCCAGCAATAGACAGCCAGCTTCTTATCCTCGGTGGTTACTATTTTTATATCCGCATTTTCGGCCAGCATAGGCTTGCGTTTTAAGAACCCGGGTTGTGATGGCGCGACATTCACCAGGTAATGCATCAGGCTATCATTCATGGCATATATAGAATCCTGCGCGGACACCTCGTGCCCGAAGCTGGTATCTTCAGCATTATACTGGAACCGCCAGTAACTTATGCCATCCAGGTATTGCTGTATGGCTGACGTGCCTGCTGCTGTCTGGGCATTTGCTGCTGCTGCAAAGCATAAAAAAAGTATGGATGCTATGTACTTCATCTTAGTTTCTTAATGGTTTACCCGTCTGCAATATACTCTGCAAACGTTCTAAAGTTTTCTTTTGGCCGCAAAGGCTCAAAAATGCTTCGCGCTCCAGGTCCAGCAGGTATTGTTCGCTTACCAGGGTCGGTTGGGTCAAATCTCCCCCGCACATCACGTGTGCCAGTTTTTCCGCTATCAGCCTGTCATAGTCCGTAATGTAGTTGCCGCGCCACATACCGTGTATGCCTGCCAGCAGCGGACCGAGCCCGCCACGCCCCTGCACCTTTACATCTGTGCGTATCAGGGGCTGTGTGTAACCAGCCTCATACATATCCAGCACCTTCCTTTTGGCATCAGTCACCCGCCTGTCGCTGTTGATGGATATACCGTCAATGCCTTTACGCAGGTAATTCAGTTCAAAAGCTTCGTGCGCCGATGTGCCTACCTTAGCAGTACCGATGTTGATAAACAACTGCTGCAAATAATTCAGTTCAATATCTTCTTTGATATTCCTGTCTGCAGCGCGCACTACCATTTCTTTGGTGCCACCGCCACCGGGTATCAGTCCAGCTCCCATTTCCACCAGTCCTATATAACTTTCCGCTGCCGCCTGCACCGCATCGGCGTGCAGGCACATTTCGCAGCCCCCGCCCAGTGTCAATCCATGAGGCGCTACCACTACAGGTACGCTGCTGTACCGTAGCCGCATGGTGGTATTCTGAAACTGGCGAATGGCCATGTCCAGTTCATCGTATTCCTGCTCTACCGCAAACATGAATATCAAACCCACATTGGCACCTGCGCTGAAGTTGGCACCGCTGTTGGCAATCACTAATCCTTTATACTGCTCTTCAGCTATAGCTACTGCTTTGTTCACACCTGCCAATACCTCACCACCTATGGTGTTCATCTTGCTGGTCCAGCTCAATGCTACTACTCCGTCGCCTATGTCCACCAGCTTGCAGGCGCTGTTCTGCCATACTATTTTTTCGTCCAGGTACTCCGGTATAATGACTGACCCACTGCCCGGTATTTCTTTATAAGTCTTGCTTTGAATATCGTAATACTTGCGCCTACCGTTTTCTGTTTTGTAGAATGTGGTATTGCCTCCCGCTAGCATTTCCTTCACCCAGGGTGCTGTCTGTATGCCTGCCTGTTCCATCTGCTCCAGCACTTTTTGCACACCCAGCACATCCCAACTCTCGAAGGCGCCTATCTCCCAACCGAAGCCGGCTTTCAGCGCATCATCTATTTTATACAGCTCGTCAGCTATCTCAGGTATACGGTTGCTTGCGTAGGCAAACAGCATATGATGGAACATACGGTAAAATTCTCCCGCTTTATCTTGCCCTTTATACAGCACTTTCAACCTGCCTTTCAGGTCTTCTACCTGTTTAGCCGTTTCCAGTGGGGCAAACTTTGCTTTCTGCTTGGGGCCATATTCCATTGTAGCGGGGTCCAGCGTCAGTATCTCGCTTTTGCCGCCCACGCCTTTTACTTTCTAATAAAAACCCTGTCCAGTTATATCGCCATACCATT
>JACFNS010000313.1 GCA_019454705.1 Taibaiella sp.
ATGGCTTATTATTCCCATCTACCGCTATTGCTATTTCGGATATCCCTCCTGAAGAGAACCCGGCAGAACCTAAAGTAGACCAGCTACTGCCATTGTACTTCATCACATGTGCTTTCCAGCCTATATTATTATCTCTGTAGGCTATATACAGGTTGCCGCTGCCATCTACGTCCATATCCAGGTAGTCCGTTTGGCCTGATGTAAATCCCTTACTTCCTACATATACCCAACTACTGCCATTGTATCTTTTAACAGAGCCCTTGCTACCTGCTGTCTGGTCCTGGTAGGCAACGTACACTACGCCGGATGCATTTACACCAACAGATACATAGTATGCACTTCCATCAGAAAGGCCTGCACTACCCACAGTTGACCAGGATGAACCGTCATATTTCATTACAGTTACCTTACCGCTTTGGGCACCATCCCTGAAACCGACATAAATATTGTTAGACCCATCTAT
Source organism: Taibaiella sp. (assembly GCA_019454705.1). Classification (GTDB taxonomy): domain Bacteria; phylum Bacteroidota; class Bacteroidia; order Chitinophagales; family Chitinophagaceae; genus UBA5543. Next base: position 464 of record JACFNS010000313.1, read on the forward strand.
AGCAATAGAAATATGTTCAGCCGAACCTGAAGAAACACCAACGCTGCCTAATGCTACCCAGTTGGTACCATTGTATTTCTGAACAGTAAGCTTATTACTTTGTGAGTTATCTGAATATGCGATGTAGGGAGTATTACTGTTATCTACAGCCATAGCTGTATAATTAGCTACCGAACTGCTCAATCCGGCACTACCTACCAAAGACCATTGCGCTGATACCGGGGAAAAGCCTGCCAAACAAAGGGCAAACGTCAATAGTATGGACGTAGATATCCTTTTCATTGTGTGTGTTTTATTTTTTGCAACATGGAGATAAACACCTTGTAATCAGGTATTCATACCCCAAACCTATACATATAGTATGTCGGTTTGAACCAAAAGTAGGTTGCCGGAGTATCATATATCAAAAAAAACATCAAACTTAACAAGCGAATAACATCAACCCGGTCTGTATTCAATTGTCAGCTGAATAATATTCCTGAACAAAACACTTGCCTTTAATAATATTAAAGTTTAATTTTATTTTTCTGTGTATATCAGCGCTCCAAATAGATTGCAGTGGGTATTAACTCTTTGCGCGGTTATGTTGATCTTTTCCTGTGGAAAAGACCAAGGCCCAACTACGGAGTTTTCCATCAACGGATTATCTGATATTGACCTTCCGGAAAGCAGTTCTATGGTTGTGGATGTGACTATTGAACAAGAATCGCCGGTTGCCGAGCAAGTGACACTTTCTGTTTCAGGCGCACCCGAAGGGCTTACTGTCAACTTCAACAGGGCCACAGACAAACCCACATTTACTGCCAAGCTTTATATCAAAGATGACTCCACAGAGGGTGGTGTATATCCTATAACAGTAAAAGCACGGAGTGCAAAAGGAGTAGAACATGCCACTACCATAAATGTAACCACGCACGACAAAACCTGTATAGCCAAGGCAGTAGGATACTATAGAGGCACAAGTATTTGCCAGGATGGCAGTGGGCTGATATTTAACAATATGCAGTTCCACCCTGACCCCGACGACCCGACTAAGCTTGTATTTCTATGGCAGGACGCTGTAATATATGCCATAGTTAATTGCAATAAAAACCGGCTGACCATACCATTACAAAGTACAGGTAACTATACCATAATGGGCGAGGGTTACCTCGACAAAAACTATACTATCATTAACTTCGACTATACGCAACACCACCGCAACGGCAAAGAGGTGAAATGCAATGCGCATTTTATCAAAAAGTAAATTACCCCTCTACCCATTTGCGGAATGCAGCCGCTTTCTCTTTACTGATAATAATATCCTCGCAACCCTGCTGTTTCATCTTCAAGTGTATTTTGCCAGCCTCATCGCTGTGCATAGACGCGATATAAGGTAACGACACTATATGCTGCCTGTTGGCGCGAAAGAATTGGGCAGGGTTTAATAACTCCTCTACCTCGTCCAATGAACGATAGTCGGTGATGTATTTTTTCCCCTCATCGTTTACTAAGTATATCACTTCTTCTTTGCTAAAGCAAGCTATTTCCTCAGCAGGAACAAGGATTACATTCCGCCCCAGGTGAACCGCAAAACGCTCTTTATATTTTTTACCCCCTTGAAAATCCTTGAACAACTCCCCTATCTGCTGCAAATAGGCAGTATTGCCAAATTTGCTTTGCAGCAGGTGAAATTTATCCAGCGCTGCTTTCAGTTCTGTTTTATCTACAGGTTTCAGCAGGTAATCTATGCTATTGACCTTGAAGGCTCGTATGGCATACTCGTTAAAGGCGGTAGTAAAGATGATGGGGCATTGAATATTGTAGTCGGTAAACACATCGAGGCTAATACCATCAGCTAGTTGAATGTCCGAGATAATTAAATCAGGCGTTTGCAGTTCCAGTCTTTTACGGGCTTCCTTCACACTATCTACAGGGCCGGTTATAACTGCGCCCGGTTCTAACTGGCGTACCAGCTTCAGCAAGCTTTCCGCCACCAGCGGCTCATCTTCCAATATCAATATATTCATCTTTTCTCTTTTATAGCAATGGTAGTTTTATAGTATAGCTTTCCTCTTTATCTTCTATTATTATTTCTTTATCAGTAAGGTATTGGTATAAATGCCGTAGCTGTGCCAAACCCTTTCCATTAGAGGTCTCAATCTGCTTGCGCAGTTGTTTGTTGTTTTTCACCACTATATAATCACCTTCGTCCATTATTGTTATACTCAGCGGTTCAGATTGTTGTATAATGTTGTGCTTTATAGCATTGTCTATCAGCATTTGCAGGGTTATCATTACAATTCCTCCTCCACGGGCTTCTTCTGATATGTTTATGTCTATTACCAACCCGCTGCCGTACCGTATGTGCAGCAATTGTATATAGTGCTCGATAAACTCCAGCTCTTCTTCTACGTTTACTACTTCGCTTTCTTTGTGCTGCAATACATAGCGGTACACTTTGGCCATGTGGCGGATAAAATCGGATGCCAGCTCGGGATTAGTATGTACCAACCCGTCCAGCGAAGTGAGCATATTGAACAGGTAGTGTGGGTTTACCTGGTTTTTCAGGTGGTGGTATTGCAATTCTGATTTCTCCCGCTCCAGTTCCGCAGCCTGAATTTCCAGGTCGGCTTTGTCCTGCACCGTTACCTGCCAGTTGCCAAAGAAGTGAAAAGAATAGAAGGCGAAGTTGAACATGAATATCACCACCACAAACATCAGCAACATCGTAGCCTGGAATTGCTCATTGACAAAATCAGGCAAATAGTCCTGGGCAAAATACAGGCCACCTAGTGCAAAAGGGGATATAGCCATTAAAGTGACCAGGTTCTGCAACGCCATTCGTTTGAGCGGCCCACGCTCGAAAGGATACCAGTTGTTCAGCCTGTTATTGATGTATTTTATCAGGTGCCAGAAACCAGTGAATACCAGCACCTGGTAAGCCAGCAGCGGGATATGCCACCAACCAAACTGAGGCATAAGATATACACGCAACAGCATAGTGATAACAGCAAATACCACTATCATTACATAAGGAGCCCTCTCCGTCTGTTTTTTCAGTTCCTTTGCCGCTTTGTCGGTTGCCAATATGTTCCCTTTTGTTGCCTGCACAAAATACTAATTAATTAATGCGCCGATACAGCCCCTGCTTTTGATATACCCAATATCTTTCCGTCTTCCATTTCCATAATACGGTCGCTGCCGGCGGCGAAGTCGGGGTCGTGGGTAACTGCGATGATAGTCTGGTGGTTTTCTGCCGCCAGCCGTTTGAATATC
>JACFNS010000314.1 GCA_019454705.1 Taibaiella sp.
GATACATTGTCGGAGGTAATGAATGTACTGCGGGAAAGGGGATACACTGAAGATTTTAACCTGGAAGAAAACTGCCTCTCCTGCCGCGATGGTGAATGTAAGGTAAGCGCAGGCGAGTTTGTGATAGATAAGGTTTACCGTTTTGAGGGGGAAAGTAATCCTGATGACGAAGCCAGCCTGTATGCTATATCTTCTGCAAAACACGATGTAAAAGGTATACTGGTGAACGGTGGTGGTATCTATACAGACAACATCACCGATGCGATGCTGGAGTGCCTGCAGATAAAGAGGAAATAATTAAACAAAACAGCCCGTCCGGAGACAGGCTGTTTAATATTCATATTGTTTACCTTGTTTTAAATACCCATCATTACACCTACATTAGCGCGTAACGAACGGTTCATGTTGTTCATACCATTCATACGGGTTACGTCCAGCAGGCCGTGGTAATAATCAGCATCCAGGTTCAGCCACGTGTATGGCGCTACTTTTATATTCACACCGGCGCCTACGTCCACGCCCAGGTCCCAGTCGTTTATCATGTAGCTGCCACGGTCAGTATATCGTATATCAGAATTGTTCGGCCCGCCTACATACCTGTCTTCAGCCACTTTGTAAGCTACGGAAGGCCCCAGGTATATTTTGGGCCTGATATTGTCGCCATAGTTGCCAAAGAAATAATAAGCCTTGGGGGTCATCCGCAGGTAAGTGGGGTCGTAGGTGAAAGTCTGGTTACCAATAGCTGTGCTGTACCCCTCATGAGAGGCTGTCAACTCAGTACCCCATCCCCAATGTTCGAACCGGCTGTATATCATAGCTATGCCCAGGTGGGCGCTGGGTTTGAATCGATTGTTCATATTGCTCGTCCAGCTATGCCCGAAACCGCCTATAGGCCCGAGCGAAATATAACTGGTGCCTTTTTTCTCAACTATTTTTTTGTCGTCTGCATTTTGCGCGAAACCGATTGCCGATACGGCCATAGCCGCTGCAAACATGTACACTAATTTCGTTTTCATAACTTATCGTTTTGATTCGACTGTATAACACATGTCAGCATGCAGTGGTTTAGTCTCCCGCTTCTGCTTTAGGGTTTCTTTAACACGAGGGAGTTAGTATACAAACCATACCTCTGTAGCGCCAAAGCCGTATTGAGGCATCCATTCGTTGGTGTAGTTTTTCACTTCGGGGGTTTCCGCCAGTATGCGGTGCACTTCATCGCGCAGTTTCCCCTTGCCTAATCCGTGAATGATGATCAAGCGCTGTTGACGGCTGTTGATGGCTATTCTTAACTGTGTTTCCAATGCGGATAATTGTATCATCAGCATATCTGCATTGCTCATGCCACGGGTACTGCTTACCAGGTTTTCTATATGCAGGTCTATTACATCAGTTGCTTGTGGTAAGGACTCGATTTTCTGTACAGCCGCTATTGGCTGTTTGGGTTTTTGAGAGACGACCGGCTGGTGCACTGCGTATGGTTTAAATTCTTCTACCAGTATATAATTGAACGAGGGTTCGTTTTTTGTGAGCAGTTCATCAATATGCTGAAACAGTTTTTGCGGCTTGATACGCAGTTGTCCGTTGGCCGGTGCCATATCAGCATCGCCCAGGTCGTCCAGCCACCAGTTGAAGCGGGGCAGGTCGTTCATGTCATCGTAGGGTATATTGTGCAGGTGCACATGGCCAAAGTTGTGCAGCTTGCCCTCGTGGCTGAATGTGGTTTGGTTCTTTATCACTACTTCGTACCTGTATTGTATATCCCTGCCTGTTTCATTTTGTAAGTATATCTTCAGGTAGTCCACCACATCTTCCATATCCTCTACCTTGTATTCGGGCATAAAGGACAGGTATATGCCCTTGGGCAAACGCGCCATGCGCTGTTTTGGCTTTTCTACTGGCAGTTGCTCGGGTATTACTTTTTTTACAGGCTGTTTCTTCTTTTCGGTAAACCATTTCAGGTAAGGGTGGTCTATCTCATCTACATGCACGGGAAAAGTAATCCCCTCCATATCTACCTCTACCATATCAGCATTGATATAGCCTGTTACCACACCCTCCCCATCGGTATGTTTGAAAATTACTTTATCGCCTATTGAAAATTTCACTGTCGTTATTTACCCTGTTCTTGTATAAATGCTATCATCTTTCTTACTGCTTCGCCCCTGTGGCTCAGCTTATTCTTTATCTCATCAGGCAGTTCACCAAATGTTTCTGTATAGCCATAAGGTATAAACAGCGGGTCGTAACCAAAGCCGCCATTACCCCTGGGTTCTTCAGCGAGTGTGCCGTGGCAGGTGCCTTCAAAGTAATACTCCTTATCGTTCCATATAAGGCAGATAACCGCTTTGTAATACGCATCCCTGTTTTCCTTGCCCCACATAGTATCTGCCAGTTTTACCAGGTTGCGCCCGTCATCTTTTGGTTCTCCTGCGTAGCGTGCGCTGTGTACGCCCGGTGCACCATCCAGCACGGGCACACATATACCGCTGTCTTCGGCAAAAACATTCTGTTCACAGAATTTGTGTACTGTTCGGGCTTTTGTAGCAGCGTTGTCTTCAAAGGTTTCGTATGGTTCAGGTATATCTTGTGTAAAACCTATGTCCCCGAGCGTCTTAAGTTCTACCCCTTGCGGCAGCAGCTGCATTATCTCCCTGAGCTTTCCTTTGTTGTTGGTGGCGGCCACCAGCATGGTTACATTCATATTAAGCAGGTTTCTCCCGGCTAAATTACGAGAAACAAAACATCCGCCTGCTAAGAGACGGATGTATATAGTAGTAGTATTGATTTTCAGTTTACTTCTTAAAAGTTTCCAGGTGCATATCGAATTCTCTTTTTGGCTCGTCAGGTCCGGGTGCGCTGCGCTCGTTGGCGATATATGTCACCTTGCCTTTGCCCAGGTAGTTATTCTCTTCGTGGAAGAAGTAGGCAATGCTGGATATATTTTTGGTTATCTCCTGGAGTTCTTCGTCCGTTTTGCTATATAATTCTTCATCGCCCAACAGCACCTCCACATCCCGGAAGTCCCTTACTTCTATGCGGATTTGTGAAACCGCCAGAGATGGGTACACCTTTTTCAGGCTGTCCTTCATTTTCTGGTTATTTACCTGGTTTACCATGCTGTCTGTTTCTTTGCAGCCGGTAGCTGCCAGCGGTAGTAGTAATGCTATCAAGTATCTCTTCATAAGGTTAGTCTTTTCTTTTTCAGGAAGCATTAAATATACGTAATACAGCCGCTTTAGCCGCTTTTTTAAAAGTTTTTGAATTTTTCCTGAGAAAAGATTTTGCAGAAACGAAAATGCTCTTTACCTTTGCGTCCCGTTTGAAACAAAAGCGGGAAGTTCTTTAAAACATTTTCTTAGTTTTTACGGCGTTGCAATAATGACCAAAACAGTGTGTGGATAACTATTTTGGCAAATAGTTTTGTGCGTTCGAAACTAACTACTACCTTTGCAATCCCTTAGCGAAAAAGCGAGGGTAGTTCTTAAGAAAACAACAGTGGTGTAGCGGTATAGAGGCTGCTGATTAAAGGGTTCAAATCCCGGGCACTAACAGAGGCAAAATCACGTAAGTGATGTAGTCATAAGTTCTTTGAAAGATTGGAAATAAAAAAAACAACAGCGCGGATCAGATGAAGTTCTGATTCGCCAGGTAAGTGACACGCTGAAAAGCGTGTAACCACATAGCGTAACTAATACAATAAGTTACACGTCTGATTCTCT
>JACFNS010000315.1 GCA_019454705.1 Taibaiella sp.
CACTCCCTCATCCCCAACGCTTGACTTTCTGATTGTTTTTCGATATTTTATAAAAGCCTTACAAAAATACGATATTTTGAAGTGACAGGAAAATAAAAAACCCGCATCAACTGCGGGTTTTTTAATCATTTATAAGGCTTCTACCTGGTTGCGCAGCAGGTCTTCAAATTCATCCCGCTCACGAATGAGGAAGGCTTTTCCGTCCTTTATCATCACTTCTGCCGGTTTCAGCCTCGAGTTGAAATTGCTGCTCATCTCAAAGCAATATGCCCCGGCATTGTGGAAAACAAGTAAATCGTTCTCCCGTACTTCATTCAGCACCCTATCCCAGGCAAATGTGTCAGTTTCGCAGATATTACCTACTACTGTATATATACGCTTCACACCGTTAGGGTTAGATATATTGCTGATTTTATGGTAGGCATCATAAAACATAGGGCGTATCAGGTGATTGAAGCCTGAGTTAACCCCTACAAACACGGTTGCAGGCGTTTGTTTGATTACGTTGGTCTTTACTACGAAGTTGCCACATTCGCTCACAAGATATTTGCCGGGTTCAAACCATATCTCCAGCGGGCGGCCATATTCTGTTTCAAATTCTTTCACAGCATCGGTGAGCTGCTTGCCAAGGGTGTCCACATCTGTTTCTATTTCATCATCACGGTAAGGCACTTTGAACCCACTGCCGAGGTCCAGGTATTCCAGGCTATCGAAATGGCGGGCTATTTCAAACATCACTTCCAGCCCGCGCAGGAATACGGCCGCGTCTTTTATCTCGCTGCCGGTGTGCATGTGCAGTCCCTTTACGTTCAGCTTGGTAGTCTTCACCACGCGCTCTATATGGCGCATCTGGTGGATGGATATACCAAACTTGCTGTCTATATGCCCTGTAGATATTTTATAGTTGCCACCAGCCTCAATATGCGGGTTGATGCGGATACATATAGGATAAGAACCGCCGAATTTATGCCCGAACAACTCGAGTATAGATATATTGTCTATGTTGATGTTTACGCCCAGTTCGGTACCCTGCACGATTTCGTCAAAGTCCACACAGTTGGGGGTAAACAATATATCCTTTGGTTCAAAACCGGCTTTCAGCGCCAGCTTCACTTCATATATACTTACACAGTCTATTGACGAACCGAGGCCCTTGAGGTACTTCAGCACGTTGATATTGGTCAGGGCTTTACAGGCATAGAATATCCTGGTAGGATGGCCCTTAAAGGCATCCTTCAGCTTATTGTACTGCTGTGCTATCTTCTCAGCATGGTACACATAAGTGGGTGTGCCAAATTCGCGGGCTACCGCTATCAACTGTTCATTCGTTATCGGTTCGTACATATACTATGTATAAATAAGGGGTGCAAAAATAGAAAAACAGCAGGTTTAATGCGTTTTACCTGCTGTTTTTTTATTGTGTGGAACTTTCTTTCAGTTTTTCCCTTTTATAATCTCCTCCACCACGCCGGGGTCTAGCAGGGTGGTGGTGTCGCCCAGGTTCTGGGTTTCGCCCTCGGCTATCTTGCGCAGTATGCGCCGCATTATTTTACCACTGCGGGTTTTAGGCAACCCGCTCACAAATTGTATTTTATCAGGTCTGGCTATCGGGCCTATAATACGGGACACGGTATGGGCTATATCATTACGCATATGGGTATCGTCCACATGTATATGGCTGGCTACCACGTAGGCGTATATGCCTGTGCCCTTTACATCGTGAGGGTAACCTACTACGGCACTTTCTATCACCCCTTCGTGCATATTGATGGCGTTCTCTACTTCGGCGGTGCCTATGCGGTGGCCGCTTACGTTCATCACATCATCTACCCTGCCTGTTATGCGGTAGTTGCCGGCATCGTCTCGCAGGCAGCCGTCGCCTGTAAAGTATTTGCCGGGGTAGGTGGAGAAATATGCCTGCTTACACCGATCGTGGTCGCCCCAGGTGGTGCGTATTATCCCCGGCCAGGGGAACGTTATACACAAGTTGCCTGTCGTATTGTTTTCAGTTATTTCATTGTTGCTGCCGTCCAACAGCAGGGGCTGTATACCAGGTAGTGGTAATGTGGCATGTGCGGGCTTGGCAGGTGTTACTCCCGCCAGGTTCGATATCATGATGCCACCTGTTTCTGTCTGCCACCAGGTATCTACTATCGGGCAATTACCCCTGCCTATGTTTTTATGAAACCAGTGCCATGCCTCTTCATTTATCGGTTCGCCTACGCTGCCCAGCACTTTCAGGCTGCTAAGGTCGTGCCCTTCTACATATTGCAGTCCTGATGCCATCAGGCTGCGGATGGCTGTGGGCGCAGTGTACAGGATATTCACTTTGTATTTATCTACAATATCCCAGAAGCGGCCTGCATCGGGCCAGGTGGGTATACCTTCAAACATCAGCGTGGTAGCCCCTGCCGCCAACGGGCCGTATATGATATAACTATGGCCTGTTATCCACCCTACATCAGCGGTGCAGAAGTATATATCTCCCGGCTTGTACTGAAATACATTGACGAAAGAATAGGTAGTGTACACCATATATCCACCCGTGGTATGAACTACACCTTTCGGTTTACCTGTTGAGCCTGAAGTGTAGAGGATAAACAAGGGGTCCTCTGCATCCATTTCTTCGGCCGTATATTCATCTTCCTGCACCTTAGCCATTTCATCCTGCCACCACACATCTCTGCCGTGTATCATACTTACCGGGCATTGCGTACGTTCATATACAATCACTCTTTTTACAAACTTGCATTGCGATATTGCATCATCCACTATTTCTTTCAGCGCTATTTCTTTATTGCCACGATAAGCCCCATCGCAGGTGATGATATATTCTGCATGAGCATCCTGCACCCTGTCGGCTATGCTCTGCGCGCTGAAACCACCAAAGATTACAGAGTGTATCGCGCCGATTCTCGCACATGCTAATACTGCGATAACCAGTTCGGGCACCATGCCCATGTATATGCATACACGATTGCCTTTTTGTACTCCATTGTTTTTCAGCACATGTGCAAAGCGGCATACTTCCTTGTGTAATTCTTTATAAGAAATCTTCCTTCCAGCTTCGTCAGGGTTGTTGGGTTCCCATATTATCGCGATAGTATCACCTTGTTTAGCCAGGTGACGGTCAAGGCAATTCTCCGTGATGTTTAACTTGCCGTTAATAAACCACTTGATGTCCGCTTGTTCAAAATTCCATTCCAACACTTTATCCCATGGTTTTCTCCATACAAATTGTTCAGCTACTTCCTCCCAGAATTCCTCCGGGGCTTCGATACTGCGCGCATACTGCTCTTTATACTCTTCTATCGTCTTTAACTGGTATGAATATGGCATACTTCTGTTATTAAGTCCTGATTAAACTAAGTAAATTCCTGGTAATGTTCAAAAAAGCCAACTATAAAGGGTTTTAAACTGTCTGCCAATGAATGGCTGTAAAGTTTTAAGTATTTCTTAACTTTAATATACGAAAATCAATATAATGTAACACCTATGCTAACGATATGAAAAACCTGCTTAAACATTGTTTCTTAATTTTTTCGGCTTTGCTGTTGGCTACATCAGTATATGCTCAACCTAATCCAAACTTTACTCCTTCATCAACGAGTGGTTGCGCTCCGCTGTCGGTTCAATTCAAAAGCGCTGACAGCACAGGAGGGCACCAATGGACGTTTGGCAACAGTAATGGTTCTTCTTTTCCCAACCC
>JACFNS010000316.1 GCA_019454705.1 Taibaiella sp.
CAGGCAGCTCGGTACCCCTGCATGTTACAGGCGGCGGAGGGTATCAATGGACTGTGGTAAGCGGCACAGCTAACAGCCTGAACAACCCCAATACTGCCAACCCTATCGCATCGCCCACTGTTACCACTACCTATGCTGTTCAGTCAACGAATACTTCGTTTTGCCCACAATTGAATAAAGATACTGTAACCGTAACTGTAGTGCCACTTACTTATCCATCTGTAAACATTATAGTTAGCCCTGACAGCAATATCAATTCGGGAACTAACGTGGTTTTTATTGCTGGCACAGCGAATTGTAGCAATCCAGGTTACCAGTGGAAATTGAACGGAACGAATATTCCGGGTGCGACGAACAGTACATTTTCCTCGTCTACCCTGAATGATAATGATAAAATCAGCTGTATGTTATCATGTGCTGTGAGTAATGTTATAACTATGCATGTAACCAGCTCAATAAACGAGTTGAGCGCTGAGCAAGGTATTGAAGTATACCCCAACCCTAACAAAGGTGAATTCATTGTGAAGAATGTCCTGTTTGGAACAAGGATAATAATTTGTAACTTGTACGGACAGGAAATATACACTGGGATAGCAACCGAAGATGAAACCAGGATTCTTGTGCCCGAGCTACCTAACGGAATTTACCTGTTGAAGGCCCAATCAGCCTTCGGGGCAAAGACCATACGCATCAACATCATCAACTAATAACAATGAAAAAATCCCTATTGATTTTCATTAGCATTATTGCCCTGGCTACATCAGCTAACCAGGCAAAGGCCAACTACGCCGCAGGCGGCGAACTGATATATGTACATGTGGCAGATTCCACCTACCAGTTTTTCTTTAAGCTGTACCGGGACTGCTCGGGCAATGCGGAACCGGACACTATTCCTCTTTGCTTTTTCAATCCTTGTATCAACCTATCCTTTACTGCGCCCATGCCCAAGTGGATGGGGACAGGCGGTGGCTCTGTAATAGGCCCGATATGCGCGGGTAAAAACAATTGTGACAGCCCCGCCTCGTTGATACCAGCCTATAAAGAAGTGTGGTATGCGGCTATAGTTACTATGCCCGCCCGTTGCAATGCATGGCGCATCTTTACCCGTACCGTTACCCGAAACAGTATTTATAATATCCAGAATTCAGCTTCCTCATCCATGTATGTAGAGGCCACGATGAATAATTCCACAACGGACAGTAACAGTTCCCCGTATTATTCAGTAAAGCCTATGTATGCCGTTGGGCTTAACATGCCCTATACATTTAATAATGGTGGTATCGACCCGGATGGAGATTCGCTTTGGCATGACATAATAATGCCACGTACCGGTGCTGCCATGTGTAATGATACGGCTGTGAATATGAGTTTTGCCACCGCAACACCTAACTATCAACTCAATAGTAACCCTTTCCAGACGAATAATACGTTTGCAATGAATAAGCAAAACGGGCACATGTCATTCATAGCAACTATGCAGGGAAAAGCAAATATGGTGGTGAGGACCAGGGAATACAGGAATGGTGTGCAAATAGGCTCTGTGATGCGGGAAATACAGATGAATACGATACTTATGCTCAGTCCTCCAACATATTCAGGTGATGTTATTTGTGGCACTACACCCGTTGTTACTATGGCAGGCAGTTATTTCCCGGGTTGTATAAATCAAACATTAACCTATTGCTCATACATAAAATCTTCAGACACTAACAGCAAATTGTATTTATCTCATAACCTGCCTGCTACTATACCTGGCGCCAGCATGACTTTTACCAATCAGGGTACAGACTCTGTACATGCTGTATTTACATGGACACCCGGAGTAAATGATGTAGGCGCCGAGTCTCATTTTATTAATCTCATTGACTCGATGTGCAGGGGTAATACAATTCCCGTACAAAAAACATATATGACAAATTACCACATATGGGGAGGCGTAAAAGCAAACAATGATACCTCCATCTGTGCAGGGCAACCAGCTTATCTCACTGCATCAGGTGGCGCACAGTACCTATGGACCGTGCTCAGCGGCAGTCAGAATAGTCTGAATAATCCCAACGCTGCAAATCCTGTTGCTACTCCTACTGCAACTACAACATATGTAGTCACTTCGACTATCAATCCTTATTGCACAAATATCAATAAAGATACTATCACTGTATTCGTACGCCCTTCAACCCCCGGCTCTAATGCTATAGGTACATCATTTGGCTGCGGGCATAACCCTTTGGTCAATTATATCAATGCCTGCCCGGGACAGAATATTTCATTCTGTTTCTACACCCAATCTACCGATAACGATGCCTTGCTCTACCCTTCTGATAATTCAGCTACAACTATACCTGCTGCCACAGTTAACTATACAGGACATGGCACTACTTCTATTTACGGTACATTCTCCTGGACACCGGGGCCTAATGATATAGGTTTCCATTCTGTCACGCTTACCACCTACGATTCAGCATGTGTTACAGGCAATGGTTCACACACCAAACAGCAAACCGTAGGCATCATCGTATGGGGGCCACCTAAGATTTCAGGTGACACTTTCATTTGCCCAGGCGAAAGTGTACAGTTAACGGCCAGTGGAGGTTTAGGTTATCACTGGCGAGTACTGCGTGGTGGCAGCCTCAACAGCCTGTCTGATACATCGGTATATAATCCTGTAGCAACACCTGATAGTACCACTACTTATGTAGTCACTTCATTGGCTAATACCTATTGCAGCAATAACAAAGACAGTATTACTGTACAGGTGTACCCCGCATCGTTGGTACCAACACCAAGGGTTGATATAACAGTTTCGCCGGGCAATACTATTCACCTGAATAATGCAGTCACCTTTACTGCCAACGCCTCAGGCTGCGCCAATATGAAATACGCATGGTACGTAAACGGTACACAGGTACCCGGTGCATATAGCAGTAGCTATACCACATCCAAATTATTGAACCTGGACAAAATATGGTGCAAGGTAGCATGCGCTGATACCTGCCCCAGCCCGGCTGATACGGTGAGTAATATCATCACTATGCAGGTAAAGACATCAATAACAAACATAACAGCAGGCAATGGCATAAAAGTATATCCCAACCCTAATAGCGGGAAGTTTGTGGTGGAATATCCGGACATACAAAAGATTGCAACCCTGACCATCATTAACCTGATGGGACAGGTAGTATTCACCAATAGTAACTATATAGCGGGGCAGGATATAAACCTGGCAGGGCTGCCACAAGGAACATATATAATACGGGCAATCAACGATGACAAGTCTTACACTGGTACGGTAGTCATAAAATAGGCTATCTTTATACCTATTACTGAGACTATGAAACTGTTTAAGATTACCCTGTTATTTTATCTGCTTACTACGCTGTTTTCAATTAATACTTATGCCAATAATATAGCGGCAGGAGAGCTAAGCTATACATGGCTGAGCGGCAGCACCTACCGTTTTGTGTACAAAGGGTATTTTGATTGCGCGGGCTCCCCTGCCCCTGCATCCATTTACCTCTGCGCAACCAATACCTGTGCCAATACTAATACGCACTATATGCTTACCAAATGGACAGGCAGTATTACTTATGGTATGCCCAATGGCAGCAATGTGCCTGTTGGTTGCCTCAAACCACCAACACAATGTGAAACCCCTACTTCTAGTTTAAAGGGTTACAAAG
>JACFNS010000317.1 GCA_019454705.1 Taibaiella sp.
CAGTTATGGCTGATTTCGTTGCGGGTGTGCAACAGCCCCGCCAGCTTGTTTTGCAGGGCTGTGTCGGGCAGGCTGTAGAAAAAACCTGCAGCAGGCAACTCGCCCCGCTCTTCCTGGTAGCCGAAATAAGCATCGTACACCATGCGCACCATCTGGTTTTCTATCAGGTCGGGGTCAACACGCTCGTGCACCAATGCTGCAACGTTATCATAATGCTCATAGGCCTTTCCGCCATGCTCCAGTAATATCCTCACCAGTTCCCATTCCTGCTCATCATCATCCTTTGGCCGTGGCAGTTCTTCTACCGGCAGGTATTCCTGCGGCGTTACCTCTTCCGCAGCCTGCTGGCGTTCTTTGTGCCTGCGGTCCTGCTCCAGCTTTTCCCTGATGTTTTTATTCACCAGGTTCACCATACCGGCATGGTCCACATCCAGTGCATCGGATGCACGCTTGATATAATAGTCTTGAAGAGCAAAGTCTTCCGCCTTGTTGATGCGCGAGATAGTTTCCGCTATCTCGTTTACCAGTTTCGATTTCTTTACCGGGTCTCCTCCAGCTTCTATCAGCCCTACTTCCAGCCTGAAACCTATAACGTCTTTCTTATGCTCTTTTACATAATTGTGAAATTCAGCGGCACCTTTCTCCTGTATAAAGCTATCGGGGTCGTGGCCTTCGGGCAGCAACACCAGTTGCACATTGAAACTCTGTTCCAACGCGAGGTCTAACCCACGCAATGCTGCATTGACACCGGCAGCGTCACCATCATAGAGTATGGTCAGGTTTTTGGTGAGTTGTGCAATCAAACGCAACTGCCCTTCGGTAAGTGATGTGCCGCTACTGGAAACAACATTCTCTACCCCACCCTGGTGCAGGGATATAACATCCGTATAACCTTCTACCAGGAAACACTCGTCCTGCTTGCTGATAGCCTGTCGCGACTGGTGCATGCCGTACAGTACACGGCTCTTATTGTACAGCTCATTTTCAGGTGAGTTGATGTACTTGGGCGCCTTATCATTCTTCTTGAGTATGCGCGCACCAAAACCCAGCACCCTGCCCGTCATTGCCTGTATGGGGAATATCACCCTGCCATGATAAACATCGTAGTACTTATCGTTGCGATATTTAATCAGCCCGGCCTTCTCCAGCAGTTCTGGATTATAGCCTTTCTGTATCGCCTCTTTGGCAAATGTATCATAGCCCTCGGGGCAATAACCCAGCCTGAATTTTTCGATAGTAGCTTTGGTAAACCCACGCTGCTTGAAATAGGATAAACCAACCGCCTGGCCTTCTTCATTATTCAGCAGTGTATCGTAAAAGTAGTTGGCCGCATACTCGTTGATAATACGCAGGCTTTCTTCCGCCAGTTGTTGTTGCTGCTGCTCGGGCGACTTTTCGGTTTCCTCTATTTCTATTTTGTAATAGTCCGCCAGCCACTTGATAGACTCCGGGTAAGTAAGCTTCTCATGCTCCTGCAAGAAAGTCACCACATTGCCCGCCTTGCCACAACCGAAGCATTTGTATATACCCTTAGCTGCAGACACATAAAAGGATGGTGTCTTCTCATTATGGAACGGGCAATTGGCAATATGGTTAGCGCCCCGCTTCTTCAATCGCACAAACTGCCCTACCACGTCGATAATATCGGCGCGGTTCATTACTTCCTGTATGGAGTGCGGGGCTATCATTGCTCTAAAGTTAGTAAACTATTGTGGTGATAAACTTTACTCTTTCCCTGTCTTGTGTCAGCACATGCCAGTTGCCGTCATATTCTATTCTTACCGGCAGTAACTTACCCCCTACCTGCTGTGTGCGCACTTTCATGTGCACGTCAAAGTCGTATGCCAGGGTGCTGTAAGACAGCGAATAATCCCGGGCTACTATCGAGTAGTCACTCTTCCTGAACCAGGTAGCCAGGTAGTTGTACACTACATCATCTTTATACTTCGGCTTAGGTATGGCTTTAAATACATAACATTCTTCGCCATCATACTCCTCCGATGCCAGTTTAAAGTCGTACATCTCTGCCACACCGGGCTCGAAGATGGCGGCTTTGTCGCCCATAAGGGGTACGCCTGCCACTTTACTGCCGGGGTTAAATATCAGTTGTTTCAGTTTGTGCTTGTGCTTGCCTATACGTCCACCCTCTGCCTCATTCAATGCATCGCCTACGATGTCGGTTTGGTTGCAGAGTGTGTCTTTGGTAAAAAACAGGTAAGCGTATAATTCCGCAGTGTAGTACCTGTATTCTTTGTTTCGCTTATAGAAGTTACCTGTTACTTTTTCCTGCAGGGTTTCCATAGCACGGCAGCTATTCCAGGCTTTCTGTTTGGTAAGGCTGTATAGGGAGGCGTTGACTTTACCCTTCTTGTTATACACCCTGATATCGTTAGTAGCGTTGTAAGAAGTTACCCGCATGGATTTAAAAGCTTTGTAAAAGGTAGTATCGTTCTGCACCCGCCTGATAAAGCCCTGTACATCCCAACCACCACGTGCTGCTGATATAACCACCTCATCCATCTGTATGGGATATTTAAAGATGCTGGTATCCTGCGCCTGCGCAGCACCATATGTCAACAATAATATGTATAAGCACCACCTACCCATTATCCGTTCTGCTGTTCAATATCGTCTCTGCTATCAGCATATCCTCGGGAGTGGTTATTTTTATATTACCGCGTTCACCCTCTATTAAGTACACTTCTTCTCCATAAGCTTCCACCACCGTTGCTTCGTCGGTAAAATGCTCCATATACCCCTGCAGAAAGGCGGGCAAAAGAATATCTGACCTGAAAGTCTGCGGGGTCTGGATGCTCCGCATGTTTTGCCTGTCTACCGGGCGGCTGCTGTCACCTTCTATTATGCGCATACTGTCTGCCACGGCTATGGCAGGTATTGCACTTCCCTTGTTGATAGCCTGTACGAAACAGCGCTGTACCAGGTCTGCCGAAACGAGCGGCCTTACACCATCGTGTACAAATATTACGGAGTTGCCACTCACTGCCTTTAGTCCATTCTGCACGCTATGAAACCTTGTTTCCCCGCCTGTCACTATCGCTATGTCTATCCTTTCCGGGAAAGCCTGCAGGACCATCTGTGCGTAACTCAATTGGTCCTGCGGCAAAACCAATACCAATTTCATGTCCTCAAAGGCATCTTTAAACGCTTTGATGGTATGATATAATACCGGCTTGCCCGCCAGCGGCAAAAACTGTTTGGGGATGGCATTTCCCATCCTCTGCCCCTTACCCCCTGCTACTATTACTGCGTATTTATCCATTCAAGTGTGTAAAGTTAAATTGATTCGGCTAAAGACAAGACCGCCCCCGGGTTGTGCGGGGGCGGATAATATTATTTGTATTAAGATTTTGCTTATGCTATTTTCTCTACCTGCATGTAGTTCAATTCGACCGGTGTAGCACGGCCAAATATTTTTACGACTACTTTCAGCTTCTTCTTCTCTTCGTTCACCTCTTGGATCGTACCGTTGAAGTCGTTAGTAGGACCGTCGGTGATACGTACAGTTTCGCCTACGATGTATGGTTCAGCATACCCGATACCCTGCTCGCTCACCTCATCCATCTTGCCGAACATCTTGTTCACTTCTGACTTACGCAGTGCAGTAGGATGATCTTTCCCTAAGAAATGTATCACGTTGGTTACATTCTTAATGGTG
>JACFNS010000318.1 GCA_019454705.1 Taibaiella sp.
CAGCCTCATGAGCGCGATTTTAACCTGATGGTACTTTATGGCAAAGATGTGGAGTGGGCGGATGTAGTAAATGCATGCAGGCGTTTCCCCATGTTTGCCGAGCGTCAGGTGGTGATACTAAAAGACGCCGCACAAATGCGCTCGCTGAATGAGCTGGTGGGCTACCTGGAGAACCCTGCACCTACCACTATTTTTTTGATAGAGCACCGTTTTAAGAAAGTAGATGGCAGGGGCAAGCTGGTAAAGGTGGCTAAAGAAAAAGGCCACTATTTCACATCGGACAAAATAAAGGATGAGCAAGTGCCTGCCTGGATACAGGCTTATGGTAAGGAAACAGGCTTTGCCGTAGGCGAAAGGGAATCGCAAATACTGGCGACCTTCCTGGGCAACGACCTGCAAAAGATAGCTAACGAGATAGCTAAAGTACGCATTAATGTTCCCGATGAACCTGCGCTGACCGCCGAAATGATACAGAGGTACATTGGCATCAGCAGGGAATACAATGTATTTGAGTTTCCTGAAACACTGACGAATGGTGATAAAGATAAACTGTACAGGATGCTGGCTTATTTTATTGCCAACCCCAAGTCGTCGCCCATGCCGCTGCTGATAGGTTCGTTTTACAGTCATTTTTCCAAGCTGTACCAGGGGTGTTTCCTGGCAGGCAAGCCTGAAAAAGATGCGGCGGCTGCATTGGGTACTTTTCCCGGTAGGGCAAGGCAAATCATTAGTACTGCACAGAAATATTCATCGCACAGAATAGAAGCATGCCTGCTGCTGATAGGCAAATACAGCACTAAAGCAGTGGGTATAGACAGCAATACAGACGACCGTGAATTGCTGAAAGAGATGATAGGCAAAATGGAGCTGGTGCTGAGTTAAGCACCCAGGGTTTCCTTTGCAGCTATTTCATCTTTTTTTAACTGGCCTTTTAATTCATCCAAAGACCCGAACTTTTGCTCATCGCGCAGACGGGATACAAATACTATTTCCATTTCTTCGCCATATACATCTGCCGAAAAATTGAAGATATGCGCTTCTATATGTAGGGTATGTTCTGTACTCACGGTAGGCCTGTAGCCTATGTTCAGCATGGCATTATATGTTTGCCCGTTGTACAATACTCGTATGGCGTATACACCGTTTGCGGGGATTAATTGTTCGTTGTGCGCCGGCATGATATTGGCAGTGGGGTAGCCAATACGTCTGCCCAGTTGGGCACCCTTCTGCACACGGCCTGCTAATGTATAACTCCTGCCCAGCATTTGTGCGGCTTCTTCCACCTGTCCTGCGGCAATAGCATTTCTTACTTTGGTAGAGCTGACTGCGGCTTCGTCTATTAGTTGTGCCGGTATTTCCACAACGTCAAAACCGTATTGAGATTGCATTTTTTTCAGCAGGTGTATGTCGCCCTTTCGGTCATGCCCGAAGTGGTGGTCGTAGCCAATGACAATAGCACCCGGATGAAATGTCTTTACCAGGAAATCGGATATATATTCTTCAGCACTTAACTCCGCAAATTCTTTTGTGAATGGCACCACTACTACATGTTGTATCCCTGCCTCAAGTACCAGTTGCAGTTTCTTATCCAGCGGGGTGAGTATATGTATAGGTTGATCGGGAAAAATGAGCTTGCGTGGATGCGGTTCAATTGTCAGCAGTACGCTTTCGCCTCCTGTAGCTTTGGCATGTTCACTCACTTTTTTTAGTATCACCTTATGCCCCTGGTGTACGCCATCGAATGTGCCGATGGTAATAACGGGATTAAGAAACGCCGGTAAATCGCTGATGGAATAATATATAGCCATGTATCAAAAAACGGTCGTAAAGTTAATAATTACCATCGTTAGTTATACAAAGCAAACACCCGGCCAAAAAAGCCGGGTGTGTAAATTGTATTTCAAATATAAGGTTATTGTTTTATCACTTTTCCAGAGTATCGCTCAGAGCCTGTGTTTGCTACAATCATGTACACTCCTGGTGGCAGTTCGTTGCCGGAATTGTCAGCACCATTCCAGGCCAGAACCGTTTCTCCACTGCTTATTATACGGCTGAAAATTTTCCGGCCTGTCATATCGAAAATTTCTACAAGTTCTGTGCCTGCGGGCAGGTCGATGGTGAGTTTGCTATGAAAAGGGTTGGGGTAAAGGTTAATGGAATTGTCCTTATCATTTAAGGTAACAACATTTCCCCAAACATATGGATTGCTGTTAATGTTAGTGCTGATGGTGTCACCTGTTTCTACTGCTAAAAAGGCGGTATAGTCGCACAATACCCTGTTGCTGATGCTGCTGTCAATGATTTCCTGGACGTACGCTGAGTTATTTTGTCCGATAAGGCTATTGATAAAGTGGTATGACCAGGCAGAAGGATAATTATCATTGCCGGAATGAACTGCATTTATCGTGTCTTTCATATACATGAACTGACCGCCCACCAGTGCCTGCAACTCCACGGTTGTGCCGTTGGGTATATTGCCCATATACATGCCGGTTTCTATGTATGGGCGCGCCATATTCAGCCTGTCTACTGTATGCAGATTATAGGTGGAATAGGTAAAACCATTATTTACCCCGACGTTTATTGCATATGATGAAGTAGTAGTGCCGGCGTTATCTGCTATCATTTCCAATAATGCCGGTACATTTAGTCCATACACATACTTAGATATGCCATTGATGTATATGTATTGAGCTGTCAGGAATTTGTGGAGTGTACCACCGGAGCCAAGTGTGAGTTTATTATACCAGATGTCGTTGGCATTGTGGGGTGTGCCGTTTATTGTAGTTTTATAGGTGCTGTAGTTTATTATATGTACTTTGTTTAGAAACTTACCACCCAAGGCGGCCTTCAGTTGATTGTACATGGTATCTACAATTGATTGGTTAGTTGTATAATTCATGTTATTACTGATTAATACAACCTGTGCGTCGGATCCCGGTTTTGTTGCGCAGAAGGTTAATGCTTCTTTTATTAAATCAGGGTAGAGGTTGGTGTTTGATGTAGTTGTTACAGGTATATTGTTTATTGCCTGGTTTACTGATGTAACGTCTGTTTGCTGCCACGAAGGGAATGACTTAACTATATTCCCGTTATGGGAATAGAAGATATTGAAAGAATCACTATTGCTGTAGTTAGTGAGTAAGGAACCCTGCAGCATATTTTTTATTTCACCAAGGTTGTGCATGGCTCCGGTAGTCTGCGGATGGTCAATAATGAATACTGTATTCAGTTTTTTGTCGCTGCCCATAGATGCAGGAGGAATGATTAACTGGTATACCCCCTCAGTAGCATTTTTGGCATAGGTAAATAGCTTGGTACCGGTTGTAATGTTATATTTCAGGTTGAATGTTTTGCCCTGGTAGTTGCCGGAGGTTAAGGTGAGCACGTCTTCTCCCGGCGAAGGACTTGTAACATATTGACTGTAATCATGTTCAACAAATGATGGTGAAGAAAATTCGTTGTTGTACTTTACTATCAACCGAACATCCACCGGAGTGCCCGACGATGAAAAAAGTTGAGTAGGTAGTTCAACTGTTGTGTAATCACTATTCCATTTCATGGGTGCCAGGTAGGTTATTTTTACTTTGCGTGGGTAGGTAGTCTTCATTGGGTAAACGCTTAGTTGGTAACTGTTAGCACCTGTCTTAATCAATAATGACGGATCGCGCC
>JACFNS010000319.1 GCA_019454705.1 Taibaiella sp.
TAAAGGTCAGCGTTTCTCCTGTACAGATCGGAGCGTTGGTGATGCCTCCAAAATTGGCAGGGCGTGGCTTGATCACTACAGTTATGGTATCTCTTGAAACACAATTACCGTTACTGGCATATACAACGTAATTGCCGGCCATTGTAGCAGTAGAGCCAGGCAATACGGGATTTTGTGTATTGGAAGTGAAGCTGTTGGGGCCTGTCCATGAATATGTTATTGAACTGCCTTTGGCAGTGCCGAACAGTTTAAGCGTATCATCTGCACAAACAGGTGCATTAGTAGTGGCATAAGTACTGTCAGGCCCGGTGCCTGCAAATACAGTTACAGAAGTAGTGTCTTTTGATTCGCAACCATAAATATACGCTGTTACCAGATAATTGCCACCATCAGCCGGTAATGGATTAGCCTTTGTTGGATTTTGCAGGTTAGATGTAAAATTGTTAGGACCTGACCACCGGTAGCTGACACCTGATGTTGAGGAGGAAGCGCTCAGTTTTAAAGTGTCATTGGCGCATAGCGGGCCATTATTGTTGGCTACTGGTTTTGCAGGAACAACCGTTCCTATGCCAATGTTTTTCCCGTTGTCGGTAGATGTATCGGCCCCGTTGGTCGAGGTTATCCGTAGCCTGTAGCCTGCACCGGCGGTAATAGTGGTGGGTATGACACCAATGATGGTATCTGACTTTTTGGAGGTTTTGGTTCCTATAGTCAGCGGATTGGCAAAGCTGCCTGAAGAGTTGGACAGTTGCAGCCTTATCTGGTTGTTACTCTGGAAGAAACCTGTGTCGTTTACTGTATATGGAACCCTGATGGTATCACCTGCACAGAGGGTGGTGTCTGTAAAATTAATATTAAGCCTATTAGCCAGTTTTACTACTACAGAGTCTATATAGTAGTAAGATGCGCTGCCATTATTACTAACGGTGTCTTTTGCAACTAACGTTGGGTTTTTAAATCCTCCGATAGCAATATTGTCATAAGCTGAATCTGCTATGAAAGTTTTGGTTAGGCGCATCCAGTTCATTGTGTCTGAAAAAGTACCATTCCCTGAATAATCTACCTGCGGAGTAACAGAGACCCAGGCGGTCGTATTTGTGCCCCCGGGAGCATTGTCAAAGAAGAATACACCCATATCGTCATGGGCTATATTGCCCAGTGTATTTGATAGGGAAACAGAAATAGATACTTCATATACAGCACCTATTTGCAAAGGGGTAATGCTGCGTGTAAGGTACTCTTTATATGTACTGATAACACTGTTGTGAATGCCCATATACGCATTGCCGTGAGCTGGCCATTGATACCCGAATGTATTGGTGGGAATAGCGGCGTTTCCTGTTCCGCAGGTGTTGAAGTAATCAGTGGATCCGTTTGTCCATTGGGCCCAGCCTGTTGCGCTTGTAACCTGTGAAAGGTTTGTTGGGCAGCTTGAATATGTCTCAAAACTGCCGTTCGGCACCATATTGGGTTGTGCGTGCACACTGCAGAAAGGTAGAACCGAAAGAATGACAGATAAAAAGTGTTTCATAATATAGTATCGTTTACCTCATGTAAATTAAGATTTTTTATCTTTTTTAACATTAAAGGATTTTAAGATTATCTGTGGGCCTGGCTGGTGAGTCTGTCTGGATGTGTTCTTGCCGTTTATTAAGGGTATTGCTTACAGGCCTTTCTTACCTGTATTCAGCAAATCCAGCACCCCTTCTTTTTGCAGTATCCGGTAGCCAATCCTGTCCTGGGATATACCCTGCTTCAGTTCGTAGTCGAAAGTGAAATTATCATCACCGGTCATGCGGGTGACGAAATAGGAAAACAAAATATCTTCCCTGTCCGAAAAATGTTTGGCTACTTCATACAGGTGCGTGGATAGTATCTTCAGGTGGTCGGGGCGGTTCATCAATCCCTCTACCACTGCGCGGGTACATTCATATGCATCGTGAACATTGGTGCCTTTAAACAGTTCATCCATCAGTACCAGGTGGGGCTCCGGTTGCAGCAGTTTTTCGGCTGTCAGTTTCATACGTTTTACTTCTGCAAAGAAGTAGCTTTCACCTTTTAGTATATCATCTTCCACATGCATATTGGTAATAATGCCTTTGAAGAAGCTTATACGCATTTCAGCGGCAGGTACCCCCATGCCCAGATGCGCCAATAATGCAGCTACACCTATTGACCTCATAAAAGTTGTTTTGCCCGACATATTTGCACCGGTAAGCAGCAGGAAATTCTGTTGCCTGTCAAAACTTATGTCGTATGGTTTTGGATGTTGCAGCAAGGGATGGTATAATCCCTTGGATTCAAAACATAGCGGAATTGATGGCAGTAAAGAAGGGAATACCCATTTTCTTTCCACCGTAGCCCTTGCCATTGATTGCCAGGCATCCAGCCTTGCGTAGTGTTGCATTAGCCTGTATATCCTGTTTTTCATTTCGCGGCGTGCATGGTAGCTCAGCTTCGCCTGTATGCGATAGGGGGTGTCCTTTGTTACCTCTGTCAGTTCATCGGTTAGCGGGTGCTGCAGTTCATCCAGTATAGCTTCAAGTTCTTTTTGCAGTAGTGGCGGAATATCCTGTTTGCTAATTATAGTGGCCAGTTCCTTACATCCTTTCAAAAAGTCTGCTATATGCGAAACTGAAAACTGTGTGAAGAAATATTCTCCCTTATTGAAAGTTTTTTGAAACGCTTCTCCTAAAAAGGCTGCAAAACCCGATGGTGGTGCTGAAATATTATCTGCAGATTCGAAGAACTTTTCCAGCATCACTAGTGTGCCGTTGGTGATGATGGATGGCCAGTATTGCAGGTTGGCAGCCCACCATTTTATGCAGTCCTGCAGCAGCTGCAGCTCTTCGTAGGTTACAGTAGAGTTCTTTATATGTCGGTACAGCGCTTCTTTGCCCGCTATAGTAGTGGTTCGGTCTATCAGTCCCGCAACACCTTCACTACCTCCCGATGGGAAGATGGAAAGGTCTTTGAATGTTACGGTATCATTGCGCATTACCTGTCAAAAGAAAGCCTTTCTCCTCTTATGGCCTTGTTAATTTTGCCATCGTCCAGTGCGGCTTTGCCGTTCACGAGCGTATAACGTACAGATGCGGGGAAGGTTTCTCCCTCCAGGGGCGACCAGCCGCATTTATAGTAAATATTGTCTTTGCTCACCTTGGTCTTGCCTTTCAAATCTACAATAGCAAGGTCGGCATAATATCCTTCGCGTATAAAACCCCGCTCCGCTATTTGAAAACAGGTAGCAGGTGCATGAGCCATTTTCTCTACCACCTTTTCCAATGATATTTTTCCTTCCTGCACATACCTCAGCATCAGCAACAGGGTGTGTTGTATCAAAGGCAAACCCGATGGGGACTTCGGGTAAGGTTGCTGTTTTTCTTCCCATGTATGTGGGGCGTGGTCAGTGGCTATGATATCCAGCGTATCATTGAGCAATGCCTTCCACAGCGCTTCTTTATTTTCAGGTGCTTTAATAGCGGGGTTGCATTGTATTTGCGTGCCCAATCTTGCATAGTCATCTGCGGTAAAGTGCAGGTGGTGTACACATACTTCAGATGTTATTCTTTTTTCTTTCAGAGGGAATAGATTGGTAAACAGTTGTAGTTCTTTGGCCGTGCTGATGTGTAATATATGCAGTCGTGTATTATGTTTGGTGGCCAG
>JACFNS010000320.1 GCA_019454705.1 Taibaiella sp.
ATGAAAAAGTAACCGACCATATAGGCAAATACGCCGCCGTAATGATAGCGCCCGACGACCTGGAACTGCTGAACGGTGGCAGCGAAGAGCGCCGAAAATGGGTGGACAGCATCCTGTGCCAGACCGACAGGGCCTATATGGACAGCCTGATGCAATACCAGCGGGTGCTGCAGCAGCGCAACGCCTGGCTGAAACAGGAAGCCCTGAAACCCCGTAACGATTACACCACGCTGGATTTTTATAATGAAAAGCTGGCTGCCGACGGCGCTTATATATACCATTGCCGCCAACAATTTTTGCAGGCATTGTTACCCTCACTCAATGAATATTACCACCGCCTGTCTCAAGGCAGGGAAGAGCTGGGGGTGCAATACAACAGCCACCTGCACACAGCACCTATGGACAAACTGCTGAAAGACAGCCTGCCGCACGACCTGCAACTGCAACGCACCCTGAAAGGCATACACCGCGACGACTGGGATTTTACGCTGGACGGGCTGCCGCTGAAACAATACGCCTCGCAGGGGCAGAAGAAAAGCTTTCTCTTTGCATTGAAGCTGGCGCAATACACCTACCTGGAGCAACAGCAAGGCAGCCAGCCCATGCTGCTGCTGGATGATATATTTGAAAAACTGGACAATGGCCGCATCAGGGCATTACTGGCCATTATCTCCTCACCGTCAGGTGCAGGGCAGGTATTTCTCACCGATACCGACAAAGCCCGTGTAGCCGAAGCCTTTGGCGGGGAGGAAGTGGGGTATATTGAGGTGTGATTATTTTTGCCGTGTTTTTTTATTTGTGCTTTGGTAATTGTCATTTAATATTTTGGCTAAAGCTTTATTGTTGAAGCAGATTCCCCGCTATCCTTACTACCAGCCAGGACAGGAACATAGCGGTTTTAAAGGCCGCCCTTGCGATAAACCTAATCGTTGAATACATCTATGGCGTCCCAGTCTATTATTTCTTCTTTTACTTCTTTCTTTGGTGTGCGTTGTGCTTTGGCGCCAATGTGGTCTTCTTCCAACAGGTATTGATTAAAGTGCTTGCCCTCGTACAGGTCTTTTACCGAGCCGAAGCCGATGGCATCGCGCATTACGTCGTGCTGTATGGTTTCGGCGGCGCGACGTACGCTGTTTTTGCCAAAGTCGTCTTTAATATTGTACATGGCTTTGCGCAGCAGGTCTTTCCGTATGCGGTTGTCAAACAGGCTGTATTGCATCAGTTGGTTGGTAACGAAGTTGGAAATGGATACCACCATATGTTGTGTTTTGTTGTTGAACAGGCCGGGCTGGTTTTGATTTTTCCGTTCAAATTCTTCCATACGCTGCTGTATGTATTTGCGCATTTCCATAGCGTCCTGCGTGGGGTTGGCCATTTTTATTTTTGTGTCCCAGCGGGTGCCGTCCAGGTATTTGATGCTGAAATCCACCTCGCGACAAAATACCTCCTGCTTAACCATGCGTTGCTCCAGCCGGGTACATAAGGATATCAGCATGCTCTCCAGCGATTGTTTGTTCTCACGCTGCTGTCGGCTGAGGGTGCGGCCTGCGCTCATGCCCCTGTAGTTGTTCTTGTACATATCCACCTCCATAAAATGCAGGCGGTTGTACCAGTAGTTGCCTACTATGCCGCCAAAAGCTTTGCGCAGCAGGGGTTCGGATGCTTCCCTCATTTCCAGCGGGGTTCGGATACCTATTGTAATAAGGCGGCGCTCGTTGGCGCGGGCTATGCCGGGCAGGTCAGTGAGTTTGAGTTTAGACAAATGTCCATCAATGTTTTCGGGTGTTATTTCTATCAGCCCATCGGGTTTTTGCAACTCGGTAGCCAGTTTGGCCAGGAAGGCGTTGGGCGCTATGCCTATACTACATTTTACATATTCACCACAGTCGCGGCGGATATCTGCCTTTATCTGCCGGGCCACTTCCATAAAGTCATCGTACACCAGTCGGTAAGAGGAAAAGTTCATCACAGCTTCGTCGATGCTTTTGGGCAGTACGTCATCGCAGTAGCTGTTGAGTACTTTGATGATACGCACATGAAAGTCGCGGTAGCGGTGCGGGCGGCAGAGTACAGGCACTATCTGCGGACATAGCTCGCGGCATTCGCCCAGGCGCATCCCGGTTTTTACGCCGAACTTTTTGGCTTCTACCGATGGGGCGATGACACAGGCGTTTGCACTGGGGTGGGTGATAACCCCAATGGGACGGTTGCGCAGCTCCGGGTTGTCCTGCTGCTCGCAACTGGCGAAAAAGCTGTTCATATCTATATACATCATCAGGGCGCCGGGCCTTATTGTCAGTGAGTTTTGAGAGAACCGTTCTTTGGCTTTGAGTTCCTGTTCCATTTGTTTGCCGGGTTTTGTTTGTACCTGCAAGGTAAAAAAATATTTTGTACAAATGTTTAAATTTGTACAAAATATTTATGTACATTTGAGTAAAATAGAGGAAGCTATGATTAACCAGAAAGCCAACCATGTATTTGAAAAAGGCAGGGGAGCTCAGTATAACCCCAAGAACAAGTTTTTGGTGAACGAATACGTACAGGAGCACCCGGAGGCTATAGACGACTGGGAAACAGAAACGCGCCAAACGGAGTATATATATGACGACAGCCGCACGCTCGTGAACAAAGTGACCAGCCCCGATGTAGGGATGATGTTTTCCGCCAACCCCTACCAGGGCTGCGAGCATGGTTGTATCTATTGCTACGCCCGCAACTCGCACGAGTACTGGGGCTATAGCGCAGGGGTAGATTTTGAAAGCCGCATAGTGGTGAAGAAAAACGCACCCGCCCTGCTGAAGAAGTTTTTTGAAAACAAAAACTGGGTGCCTGCACCTATATCGTTGTCGGGCAATACGGACTGCTACCAGCCCATAGAGCGGAAGATGCGCATCACCCGCAAGCTGCTGGAGATATGCCTGGAATACCGTAACCCCGTAGGTATACTCACCAAGAACGCACTGGTGCTGCGCGACCTGGATATACTGCAGGAGCTGAACAAGTATAGCTTAGTAAGTGTGTTTACTTCTATCACATCGCTGGACGAAGGACTGCGCAGGGCAATGGAGCCACGTACTGCTTCTTACAAATCGAGGTTGAAGGTGGTGGAGACTTTGTCTAAAGCGGGCATACCTACAGGCATTATGAACGCGCCGCTGATACCGGGGCTGAACGATACGCATATGCACGATGTATTGAAAGCGGCATCGGAAGCAGGGGCCAAGAGGGCAGGGTATACCGTTGTAAGGTTGAACGGAGCCATTGGCGGAATCTTTCACGACTGGCTACACAAGGCTTTTCCGGACAGGGCTGAGAAGGTATGGAACCTGATACGCAGTTGCCACGAAGGGAATGTAAATGACAGCCGCTGGGGCAACCGTATAGTGGGCGATGGCAAATTTGCCGAGCTGATAAAAACACAGTTTACGCTGTATTGCAAAAAATTTGGCCTGAACGAAGAACACTGGGTGCCCAATACCAATGCCTTCCGCCGTATCAGGAACGGGCAATTGCCGTTGTTTTAGATTTACTGTATTAACTCTTGGTTAGTGTTGATTTCGGCTTTATTGTTATTTGAGTTATTTTTATACAAACCCATCCCAGATGAGAATCCTATACAACATAATACTTTTCCTCTTTCT
>JACFNS010000321.1 GCA_019454705.1 Taibaiella sp.
AAGAGTAGTTTTTTAAAATTATCTACATGCCGGATAGTGCCATTGTTTCTTTAAGGAATGCAAATATTTACCAGGGCCAGAGCCTTATTCTCAGTAATGTTCATTTTGAGGTAAGGAAGGGTGAGTTTGTGTATATGATTGGTAAAACGGGTAGTGGTAAATCAAGTTTGTTGAAGACGCTCTATGGCGATCTTTATTTAAAAGAAGGTGAGGGTAGTGTTGCCGGGTTCGACCTGAAAATACTGAAGTGGCAGACAGTGCCGCACCTAAGGAGGAATCTGGGTATTGTGTTCCAGGACTTCCGCCTGCTGACGGACAGGAATGTACACGACAATCTTGAGTTTGTGCTGAAAGCCACAGGCTGGAC
The DNA here is from genome assembly GCA_019454705.1 of Taibaiella sp. Lineage (GTDB taxonomy): Bacteria > Bacteroidota > Bacteroidia > Chitinophagales > Chitinophagaceae > UBA5543. The sequence continues at coordinate 368 of JACFNS010000321.1, forward strand.
GGACAAGACCCTGATGAAGGAAAAGATTGACAATGTATTGTCAAAAGTCGGTTTGAGGAACAAGGGTTTTAAAATGCCTTACGAAATGTCGGGTGGTGAGCAGCAGCGGGTTGATATTGCCCGGGCATTGCTCAATAACCCAAAGGTGATACTTGCGGATGAGCCCACCGGCAACCTGGATCCCGATACCCGCGATGAGATTATGCAGCTACTCTTCAGCATCTGTCGCGACTATAATGCAGCAGTGATTATGGCTACCCACGTTTATCATATAATACAGAAGTTTCCTGCACGGGTAGTAAGGATTGAACACGGAGCTATTAAGGAAATATCTGCTGTGGGTATGTAGTATTTACCTGAACAGTATTCTGTACAACATCTTCGCCAGGCTGAATATCCACAGGAGTGGAATGAAAGGTAAGTAAAGCGGGTTGTGCTTATATATGGAGCTATATAACTTTACTTCCCCTTTGCGCATTTTCCATTTGTTGTCCGATGCTCCACCAGCGCTTAATTGCGGCCTGCCCAGCCGTGTGAGGGGCGTATTCAGCCAGTATGTATTGTGGCTGTGTGCTACACGTATAGAAAGTTCATGGTCTTCACAATAACGATAGCTCTCGTCAAAATGAAGTGATATACTCTTCCTCATAGCGATACAAGATGGCTGATAGGGATTTCTGAGTAATACAGACCAGTAGCTGACTTCTTTCAATTCATGGGTATGACTTCTTGATTTTGACTGTCCCGGCAGCAAATAAGGATGCCCGATATACTCCACCTCGGGGTGTTCTGCAAACAATTTATGCAACACAGATAGTTTTTCAGGTAACCAGGTATCGTCACTATCCAGGAAAGCGATGATATCACCTGTTGCTGCACCAATGCCTGTATTGCGGGCTGCAGACGGACCTGAGTTATTGGCCAATGTAATAACGAATACACCCTTGTATTGTATGGCTATGTCACTTGTAGCATCGGTGCTGGCATCATCTACTACTATCACCTGGTATGGTGGCAATGTTTGTTGCAGACAGGACTCTATGGCAGCGCCAATGCTCCCTGCCGCATTATATGCCGGTATCACTACACTGATTCTCAAAACCTTCCCTTTTTGCGGTTGAAAACCTGTTCGTAAACATGCAGTAGTGTCATCTCTTCCTGTTGCCAGCAATATTTTTCCCTGGCTGTCAGGCAGTTTTGCTGCAATGAATTATAATGTTCAGTATCATTCAGTAGCTTGTTGATGGCGGTTGCAATATCATCAGGTGTCATCGGTTCGTCTACCAGCACAGCTATTTCAAACTCTTCATTTACTTTCCTGTATTCAGGAAAATTCATACATATCTGGGGTATGCCATTATGCATGTAATCAAAAAAGCGGTTGGCTAGCGAGTATTCATTGCTTTTACTGATGGCATGGAACAATGTTAACCCAATATAAGCATTCAGGGTATATTTCTTTAGCTCATCGGGCGGCACAAACCCTTTGAACGTTATTTTGTCCTGTACATTGTACTGTATTGCCAACTCCTTTGCCTGGCGGAAGAAATTACCCTCGCCACAGACTATCAATTTCGCATCTACCTGCTGCATGGCTGGTATCAGCTCTTCAAAACAACGTCCTTCGTTTACCCAGCCCTGGTATAATATATACCTTTCTTTTTTTTCAGGTATTGTCAATGGTTGCAATACCGTGGCGTTACGCACTACTGCAAACTCTTTACCATATTTCTCCAAAAAGTACAACGCGCAATATTCACCTACGGTATAATTATGATAGAAATTCGGGACGGTTATACGCTCTATCCAGTCCCATATTTTCTTTTCGCGGGGTTTGGTTACTACTTCCTTCAGTTCGGTAAATAATTCGTGGGCATCGTACACCCTGCGCTTGTTTCTTACAATCGACACTAAGTAAACAGGTAATATAGTATCCAGGTCTATAGCGCATAGGGCATCGCAGCGCTTGAACAACAGGTAGAAAAACAGCATCACCCAATATCCGCCATAGAGCAGTTTGCCCTGCTCGGCCAGGATGGGTATACGTACCTGTGCGTAAGGTCGCTCTGAAAGAGGTTTGCTTTTTTTGCGCTTGAAACCCACGAGCGTCACTTTATATCCGGCATTCACCAGCGATGTACATATGCGTATCATACGCTGGTCATAGTTCAGATCGTTAGTTACAGTAAGTATAATATGCCTGGGTTTGTTCATGTGTTGCCGAAGCGGTAAAAATAAACCATTTAACATTGGTTTTTATTGTCTGTACATTATGGAAGAAAAATACGTGAATGCCAATATGGCTGTTGATAAATGAATATAGAACCGTATCATGGTGGCCGTAGGTGCAATTGTACTTATGAATGGAGTTTGTGAACAGCTGAGGTTATATTATTTAAAATTGCATAGTGACATGCGTATGTGCTGCCTGGTTTATAATAGTCGTTAGCTTTTTGATAGTCGGGTGGTGTTTTAGTAGTTGCTACACTTCTTGTTAGTCAACTATATAGCCGTTTCTGATAGCGCTATTTACCCTTTAGTCCCATTTTATTCGCTTTCGGCATAGAAATAGCAGTAACTTTGTAAGCCATAGATACAATGTGATATGTTAGATACAATTGAGTCTGCGATTGAAGATTTAAAGCAAGGAAAATTGCTGATAGTAGTGGACGATGAGGACCGCGAAAATGAAGGTGATTTTATTACCGCCGCTGCCAATGTGACACCGGAGATAATCAACTTTATGTCCAAGTTTGGCCGGGGGCTTATATGTGCACCGGTTACCGAGGAGCGCTGCGATGAACTGAAGCTGAACCTGATGGTGGAAAATAATACGGTTTTGCACCAGACACCTTTCACCGTATCTGTAGATTTGATAGGACAGGGGTGCACAACAGGTATTTCAGCACACGACAGGGCAAAAACTGTACAGGCATTAATCAATCCGGATACAAAACCCGAAGATTTGGGGCGTCCGGGCCATATATTCCCCCTTAGGGCTAAGTCTGCGGGCGTACTCAGGAGGGCAGGACATACTGAGGCTACTGTTGACTTAGCGCGTTTAGCTGGTTTTGAACCGGCAGGTGTTTTGGTGGAAATAATGAATGATGACGGCACTATGGCCAGGTTGCCACAGTTAAAGGAGATAGCAAAGAAATTTGACCTGAAAATTATATCCATAAAGGACCTGATAGAATACCGCCTAAAAAATGAAAGCCTGATAGAAGAAGAGGTGAGGGTACAATTGCCTACAAAACACGGCAATTTCGAGC
>JACFNS010000322.1 GCA_019454705.1 Taibaiella sp.
TTTCGCCCTCACATAAAGGAGCGTTGCTGTTGGCAACCGGTTTTGCAGGAAGGGGTTTCACCGTCACCGGTGCGGTATCAGTCACTTCGCAGCCATACCATTTCATCGTCACGAAGTAGTTGCCGTTTTGCAGGGGTGTCGCCCCGTTAATAAATGGATTAGGTGAAGTAGAGCTGAAACTATTGGGCCCTGTCCAGCTATAGGTGGTGCCGGATACAAAGGTACTTGCTGAGAATTGCAGTGTAAACCCATCGCATAGCGGGCTGTTGCTGCTGACAGAGATATTGGTGCTGTCAGGGTTGCCTATTTTTATGGCTGGGCTTACATTCTTTGAAGTGTCAGTGGGAGATGAGGAGATTACCCTTACCCGATACCCTGTGCCGGGAGATATATTGCCGGGTATGATGCAGGTAATAATGCCCGATGTATCTGAAGCAAGCGATCCGATATTAACAGGATTGGCGAAGCTGCCTGTTTTATCAGATAGCTGGGCAGTGAAGGTATTATTGCTGTTTTTGTCTGAAGGTACTTTGTAACTTACCTGTAATGTATCGTTTGTGCAGAGCATTAAATCGTTTACAGTAAGAGAGAACGAATCAATCGGGCGAACTACAATAGAATCAAAAAAGTAGTATGCATATTGACTGGAGGTGCCGATTGAGTCTAATGTAAGCTGGCTATAGGTGGTGAACCCTCCGATTACTATATTATCATAAGCAGAATCTGCTACAAATGTTTTTGAAAGACGCACCCAGTTGGCTGTATCCATAATGACACCGTAATTGGAATAAGAAATCTGAGGAGTGACATTCAATACATTCGATGTGCTAACAGTGAATTGCCCTGAATCATAAAAGTAAACTCCTAAATCATTTGTGCCATATTTTGAGAGATTGCCAAGTGAAACAGACATTGATACTTCGTATGTCATGCCGGGCTGTAATGGTATTATCTCCCTGGCAACATATTCTTTATAAATTTGCGGATGGTTTCTGTAATATTGGTACCCACCTGCATAGGCTTGCCCATGCGCAGGTTGTTGATAGCCTGCAATATTGTTTGGTACCCCATATCCGCATGAATGAAAAAAGTCTGAGGTTGCGGACGTGTATTGCCGCCATCCTGTACATCGGTTTACCTGCGAGTGCCCGTTGGGGCACTGGGTATATTGTTCAAAACTACAGTTCGGTACATGGTTTACTGTTTGTGCGTAGGAAATGGAAATTATACCGTAGTGGCAAAATAATACAAGCAGGGCTATTAAAAGGTTTTTCATATCGTTGGTTTACTATATAAATATAACAAAATAGTTATGAAAGTAGATTTCAATACGAAAAATAATTGATAAAAAAAAAGGGGAAAAACACTGTTTTTTGTGTGAAATAGGCTGTTTACATTTGCCTTAGATTTTTGTTTAAGTATAGAGGCCCCGCAAAAGTTTATTGCTCAACATATTATACCGGCATACCCCCTGGCCGGGCCCTGTCAGTATCGAGAACAGAAAGCATATCCCTGCCCAAATATGGCGGGGATAGTTTTTTAAGGTATATCTGCCCGCATCTGATTATTTTTGCGCCAAATAAGAATACATGAGCCTGGTTGAACAAATAAAAGCATCGGCAAAGGAAGCATTGAAGAGTTTATACCCCGGTGTGGATATCCCCACGTCTGCTATTACTGTAAACCAGACCAAGCCTGAATTTACGGGCGACTACACATTGGTATTATTCCCATTCCTTAAACTGCTGAAAACCAAACCCAACGTAATAGGCAAACAATTGGGCGATTATTTTGTCAGCCATTCAGGTTATGTTGCATCTTACGATATTGTGGCGGGTTTCCTCAACCTGGTGGTCAAAGACGATTATTGGGTTTCTTTCCTGGGGAATAAGTATAACGACGTTAAATATGGTGAGCAGCCGGCAACCGGTAAAAATGTAATGGTGGAGTATTCATCCCCCAATACCAACAAGCCCCTGCACTTCGGCCATTTGCGCAACAACTTCTTGGGTTATGCGGTGTCGGGCATATTAAAGGTGAATGGCAATAATGTTACGAAAGCTAACCTGGTGAACGACCGGGGCATTCATATCTGCAAGTCTATGGTGGCATGGAAGCATTATGCTCATGGTGCTACGCCTAAATCGACGGGTATTAAAGGCGACCACCTGGTAGGGGATTACTATGTAAAATTCAATGATGTATATAAACAGCAGGTAGAAGAACTGGTGTCTGAAGGAATGGAGGAGAAGCTGGCTGAAAAAGAAGCACCAGTTATGAAAGAAGCGCAGGATATGCTGCGTGCGTGGGAAAAGGGGGATAAGGAGGTGGTGGACCTTTGGAAAACAATGAACGGTTGGGTGTACGAGGGCTTTGATATTACCTACAAGCGCCTGGGCATCGACTTCGATAAAATGTACTACGAAAGTGATACCTACCTGCTGGGCAAAGAAGTGGTGCTGAAAGGCCTGGAGAAAGGTGTACTCTTTAAAAAAGATGATGGCTCTGTATGGGTGAACCTGGAAGACGAGGGACTGGACCAGAAGCTTTTGTTGCGTGCTGATGGCACTTCTGTGTACATGACGCAGGACATTGGTACTGCTATGCTAAAATACAATGACTTCAATCTTGATAAATCTGTATATGTAATAGCCGACGAGCAGAACTATCATATGCAGGTGCTGCAACTGGTATTGAAAAAACTGGGAGAGCCCTGCGCTGACACCATCCATCACCTGTCTTATGGTATGGTAGAGCTGCCCAGCGGCCGTATGAAGAGCCGTGAGGGTACTGTAGTGGATGCTGACGACATGATAGACGAGATGATAGCCATGGCGCAGCAGCAAACCGAAGAAGCGGGCAAGACGGAAGGATTTACAGAAGATGAGCTGAAAGAACTGTATGAAACCATCGGGCTGGGGGCGCTTAAATTTTACCTGCTGCGTGTAGATCCGAAGAAGAAAATGATATTCGACCCTAAAGAGTCAATAGACCTGCACGGGTTCACTGCTACATATATACAATTTGCGCACGCGCGTATCTGCTCTGTTCTCAGGAAGGAAGGCTTGGATAAGGACAACGCCACCTTCCCTGGCTTTAAGGCGACTGAAGCGCTTGCTCCTGCAGAAAAAGCATTGATATTGTGGCTGGAGCACTACGCGGATGTGATGCAGGCGGCAGCGGAGGAGTATAATCCGTCTCTTTTGTGCAACTACACTTTCCAGTTGGCACAACAACTCCATTCTTTCTACGATGTACACAGTATATCCAAAGCCGAGAATGAAGAGAAGAAGCAACTGCGCCTGATGATCATCATCATGGTTGCACGCGTGATGCGCCATGCTATGGGTACGATGGGTATCAGGCTGCCGGAAAAAATGTAAGGACTGGCTTAATCGCTCTTCAGGGAAATACCTTCAACTTTTGTAGCACGCGCCGCGGGAAACCATGCTGCCAGTAAGCCTATTGCCAGGATAGTACTCAACACGATTAGTATATCGGTAGCATACAGTCGTATGGGGTATGCTTCTATAATGAATGCCCCGCCCAGTTTTATCCAGCCAAACTGCTGCTGCCCTATGCACAGTAATATACCCAGTAGCAAACCGGCTCCACCGCCCAGCAATGCCCAT
>JACFNS010000323.1:0-3170 GCA_019454705.1 Taibaiella sp.
AAATAGGGTCTTGCTCCCCTCTTCGTTGTTTCCTCAAAAGCTTTGGTTGCATCGTCTACCCACAATGCAATTACTTTGATACCATCACCATGTTGTTTAATATGGTCAGATATGGGGCTGGTGGATTTTAATGGGGTAGTCAACACCAGTCTTATTTTATCCTGCTTCAGCACATAAGATACACGATCGCGCAGACCGGTCTCCAATCCTGCATATGCATACGATTCAAAGCCAAAAGCAGTTTTATAAAAATGTGCTGCTTGTTTGGCGTTACCAACATACAGCTCTACGTAGTCAGTTCCGTTCAGCGGGAGAAAATCCTGTGCTTTATCGAAAATTTTCTCCAACCCATAGTTGTAATTACTTGCTTCTTTCAATGCAGATGTTCCCATAATATTATGTTTTAGTAGTTACACGGTTGCATGAGCTTCCTCGGGCAACCATGACTTATAGTAATCTTTTACTTCAATTTTCATAGCCTCTTCAGTTATCATCAGGGGCTGAAAGGGATCTATCATTACGGCCAGTTCTTTTGTTTCCTTCTGTCCAATACTACGCTCTATAGCTCCTGGGTGCGGACCATGCGGAATGCCGCCGGGGTGTAATGTTATCTGTCCTTTCTTAATATTGTTACGGCTCATAAAATCTCCATCTACATAATACAGCACCTCGTCAGAATCAATATTGCTGTGATGGTACGGCGCAGGAATAGCATCGGGATGATAATCGTATAAACGCGGCACGAATGAACACACCACAAAACCTGCACTCTCAAAGCACTGGTGTATGGGTGGTGGCATATGTATACGCCCTGTCAGCGGTTCAAAATCGAATATTGAGAAAGTGTAAGGGTAATGATACCCATCCCAGCCTACTACATCAAAAGGATGATACAGGTACACATAGGGGAATATCATTCCTTTCTTCTTAATCAGTATATCAAACTCTCCCTGCTCATCATACGTTTCCAGGTTTTGCGGACGTTTTAAATCACGTTCGCAAAACGGCGCGTGCTCTTGCAGTTGCCCAAAGTCATTGCGGTATCTTTTAGGTGTATATACCGGGGCAAATGATTCTATGTACAGAAGTTTATTGTCTTCTGTATCAAAATCAATTTTGTATACCGTACCACGAGGTATCAGTATATAGTCACCATACTTAAATGGCAACTGGCCGAACATAGTATGCAGCGTTCCGCTACCCTTATGAATGAACAGCAATTCATCCGCATCCGCATTCTTGAAAAAATATGGTGTTGAAGATTTGGGCGCGGCAAGGCCAATATGCATACTGCTGTTGACCAATAAAGTCTTTCGGCTTTCGAGGTAATCAGTTGTAGGTGCGATATCATAACCCATGAAGCTCATAGCATTCAGGCTATTGTCTATAGCTATTTCCGGCTTTACAGAATATGGCTTACCCTTTTGCCGGACGCATGTTGGTGGATGGATATGATATACCAGTGAAGACAGGCTGCCGAAACCTTGTGTTCCCACCAGTTCTTCCTGGTAAAGCTTACCGGTTGCATCCCTGAATACTACGTGTCGTTTATCAGGAATCTTACCCTGTGAATGATAAAAAGGCATATTGAAATTATCTGTTAACCTGCAAGGCTACGCAGACTATAAAGCTTTATATATGACTTTGGTCATTACCCGCAATGACAATACTCATCTTCAACAGGTAATAACAATATATAGTAGGGCATGATTGGCGCTAATGATGTTTCGCCTAAATAAAAAAGGAGTGCAATGCACTCCTTTCATGTATTCGTTTGAATTGTATTTACAAAGTACGCTTACCTGACCATGTGCCTTGTTTTGTGCTCTTGGTATCTTTCCATGTACCACTCACATCATCACCCTTAAAAGTACCTTTTATTTCTACCTGGTCTTTTTGTGTCAGGTGGTCAATCGCACCGTTTACCAGCGATCCCTCCAATATACCACCACTGGAAACCACTATTGAATAATCGTTGCCGTTCAGGGTCATATTGAATGTACCGGCATCGTCGCCTGTAAACGTGCCTTCGTAGTTCTTTATCAGCGATGTAGAAGTTTCTTTATATACAGCTACCGTTACAGTATGGCCTGGTATTGTCATCTGCACTTGTGGGTTTTGCCCGTTGGCATCTACTGAAAAATAAGCAGAGATGGCCTTGCCGTCTATAGTGCCCGTAAACAGCGCATTGCTGATAGCCTGTCCCGGTGCCCATGAAGAAAGAGATTGGGTAGTAAATGTAGCGCTCTTACCATCGAAAGACACGAGTGCTTTTACTTCAGTCCCCGTATTGTACAAGTATAATGCTATAGTACCTGTAGAGCCTACTATAACACCCTTGTACACACCGCCACTGCTTGCATCGTGCTCAGCCTTCGCCTCGGGCGTGGTTACACATGTGGGGCATACATACGGTGTAGGTGTCGTGTTGTTATTGTTGGTCGTGTTGTTATCATCTTTTTTACACGAAAAGAGGGTAGCGATTAGAAGCAGAGTAAGTGTTAACTGTCTCATTTGATTAAATTAAGGGGTTGAATAAAAATTGATCCGAAAATATAAATAATAATACTATTTAAGTAATGCTGTATTTTTATATGGGCAACTTTTTAAATAATTCAGCATGGGTAACGCTACCCTCCCCACCCCTCTCTATCCAGGCTGCGGTACTGTATTGCTTCTGCCAGGTGTTCGGGTTTGATATCCTCACTACCCTCGAGGTCAGCGATGGTTCGGGATACTTTCAATATTCTGTCGTAGGCACGGGCTGAGAGGTTGAGCTTATCCATAGCGGCTTTCAACAGCGTCTGACCGATGGTATTGATGGTACAAATCTCCTTCAATAACTTACTGCTCATCTGTGCGTTGCTGTATGTACCCGCATGTCCCTCAAATCTTTTGGCTTGTACTTCCCGGGCCTTTATCACGCGCTCACGCACAGTAGAACTGTTTTCTGATGTTTTTTGCGACGAAAGTTCGTTGAATGATACCGGTGTCACCTCTACATGAAGGTCTATACGGTCCAGCAAGGGTCCTGATACTTTATTCAGGTAGCGTTGCACCATCTGTGCTGAGCAGGTACATTCTTTCTCAGGATGATTGAAGTAACCGCATGGACAGGGGTTCATACTGGCTATGAGCATAAAGCTTGCGGGAAAGTCAATACTTACTTT
>JACFNS010000323.1:3180-3623 GCA_019454705.1 Taibaiella sp.
CTGCGCTCTTCCATAGGCTGGCGCATTACTTCCAGTACAGTACGTTTAAATTCAGGCAACTCATCGAGGAAGAGCACACCATTATGCGCCAATGAGATTTCGCCGGGCTGCGGTATGCCACCACCGCCAACGAGGGCCACGTCGCTGATCGTGTGGTGTGGCGAACGAAATGGCCTGTGCGCTACCAGCGATGTATTGCCCGGCAACTTGCCCGCCACCGAATGTACCTTAGTTGTTTCTAATGCTTCGTGCAGGGTGAGAGGTGGCAATATCGTAGGTATTCGTTTCGCCAGCATGGTCTTACCAGCGCCGGGTGGGCCTATCAGTATAGCATTATGCCCGCCTGCAGCAGCTATTTCCAGTGCACGCTTTACATTTTCCTGCCCTTTTACATCGTTGAAGTCAAATTCAAAAGCGCTCTGGGCGTCATAAAATTCTTCACG
>JACFNS010000324.1 GCA_019454705.1 Taibaiella sp.
TACCCTGTGTATTCTCAATCATTAACCATGAGAAATATAATGACATAATAGAAATAAAAACCCATGGTTAATGAATTCAATCATTTTATTAATTAATAACAATTATACATTTTTTATGTAAATTAACCCAACTAATAAAAATGCTGGTGTGTCTGATTGTATAAGCATATTATTAAACACAAACTAGCAACGATGAAAAACAAGATTCTACCGGCCATACTATTTTTATTATCTGTCCTTTGTTTCAGCACCAAACAAGGATGGGCCAACCATGCTGCGGGAGGTGAGATTATATATATACACCTGGGCGACTCCACGTACCAGTTTATTTTCAAATTCTATCGCGATTGCCGCGGGCCTGCTGCACCGGCCGAATTTGACTTATGTGCGTTCAACACATGTACCAACCAATCGTTTTTTATTGACTTAAAACAATGGCAAGGGCCATTACCACCTGATAACCGCGAGCAGGGTTCGCCCGTATCTCCGGGTTGTTCAAACGCAAAGACACAGTGTGACAGCCCTGGTTCAGTTATCCCGGGTTATGAAGAATGGTGGTACCAGAGCCTTCCCACAACTTTGCCATTACAATGTAATTACTGGCGATTTGGCGCGGTAGTAGGCACAACATCTCTATGTTGTCGCAATGGCTCGACCAACTTGCAGGGAACAGCAAATTTTTATGTAGAAACGACCTTTAATAGTACTGTACAACACCATTCAAGTATATTATATAAAGACCCGATTACAAAAATCACAAGGCAGCGTGGCGCATGGGACAACTCATCACCCTACTACTCCGTTAAGCCAATACCTTATGTGTGTATAAATGCGCCATACACATACAATAATGGCGCGATAGACCCTAATGGCGACTCCTTATGGTCCCAAATGATTAACCCGTTAAACTCTGCGAATTGTACAGGCAACCCCACACTTGCCCCATTAAATCTGGCCGCAAATCCTCCTATTAACTTCACTACAAACCCATTCCCAACAAATAACACTTTTGTATTGAATGCCAATACCGGACAAATGTCATTCACACCCAACCAACTGGGCGGCGGCACGCTTACTATCAGAACACGTGAATATAGTCGGGATAACAGTAATGTGGCCAGGGAAATCGGCTCCATAATGCGGGATGTACAGGTACAGGTTATAGCCTGCAGTACCGTAACGCCGGTAATAAACAATATATATATAGATGGCTCGAATACAAATGCGATTGTACAAAACGGGCGGGTATATGGTTGCATGAACTCCCCTTTGAAATTTTGTTTTACAGTTGCCACCTCTGATACGGCAGGAAGACTCATGATTGAAGATAACTTGCTGACTGCAATACCTGATGCAAAAATCACCTATACCAACTCCGGCACAGATACTGTGACGGGATGTTTTGAATGGACCCCTACCTCTAAAGACGTAGGCAGTAAAAACTTCATTGTAATTATCAAAGATTCAACCTGTCGTCCTCCCGGAGTATTATTTCAATACGTTCATAATATAGAGCTGTTTATTTGGGGGAAAACTCAGGCCACTCCGGATACAAGTATTTGTAATGGTGAACCGGCATTCCTGGGTGTAACAGGCGGCGGGGATTATGAATGGGCCGTACTAAGCGGAACAGACCCCAGCCTCAACAATCGCTTTATCCCTAATCCGGTTGCAACACCTGTTATTTCATCGGTTTACCAGGTTACCTCAAGGGTCAACTACTACTGCCCTAACCTTAATAAGGATACTGTAAATATTGCGGTGATGAAAGGGCCTGACATGGCCGGACAGCCCGATGTACTTACATGCCCCAATTATGAAATTGGTCTGAACCTCGGGATTACAAGAGTACCGGGCGCTACCTATAATATCAAATGGACTCCTGCCAATGGATTAAGCAGCGACGTAGTGGAAAACCCCAGAGTAAAAATTAAAACTACACAAACGTACACGGTAGCAGTAGGTTCAGATATTAACCGTTGTAAAACACTGGATACAGTATTAGTAGATGTGCTGCAGGGAGTATCACTTGAAAACCCGGACACAGGTATATGCCTGGGCCAGAGAGTGGATGTACGCGGTACCGGTGATGCCCGCTATGACTATAAGTGGGAATCCCTTACAGATTTATCGGCTACCTACACAAATGCCGGAGGTGTGTTAACTTCTATCATACCCAGCGATACAGGCTTGCACAAATTCATCTTGCATGCTACCCACGCAAATTGCCCGGGCATCGACTCCACTGTCAATTTTGACATTGACGTCCAGCCTATACCTACAGTGGTTATAGATGACGATGCCTCATTATGCTTTGGAGATACGATGCAGCTGACAGCGATTGTTACCCCCAATACATTTAACAGGTACTCATATAGCTGGACACCGGGCGCTGCACTGGACTTTCCTGACAGGAAAACACCCATATTCTCTGCAGTAAGCGAGGGTGTTACCACCTTAACCTTCATTGCCAGAACGCCTGCCGGTTGCAGCGATACGGACATGGTAACATTAAATGTTTTCTCAGCCAAATTCATAACCATGCCTGCTGATACAGCGATATGTGCAGGAGATACTATCAGCCTCCCGATGACTGCTACTATGGGTACTCAATTTTACTGGTTACCTGATTTTAATATCAGCAGCGTCAGCAGCCTTCAACCCAGGGTATGGCCGGTGGCTAACCAGACGTATTCTGTGTATGCTACTGACACCTTCGGTTGCCAGGACACAGGAAGAATAAATATTGCTGTGCGCCCCAGGGCTATAATAGAATTGGATGACCAGGTATGGATATACCCCGGCGAAAGCTATAAAATGGATCCCGGCGGCAATTGCCTGTATTACACCTGGTTCCCCCCGCTAGGATTGAGTGACGCTGATGTCAGCAACCCGGCTGTGAGTCCGAAAGTAAATACCAGGTATATAGTACACGGCCGGACGGAAGCGGGATGTACCGCCGTTGATTCAATAGATGTACTGGTAAATAATGAAGTACTGGTTACACTACCCAACGCATTTACCCCCGGTAACAACGAAAACGGCACCTTGAAAGTTATCCGCCGCGGTGTTGTTGAGCTGAAACGTTTTGCAGTGTACAACCGTTGGGGCACTAAAGTATTTGAAACTACAAACATAAATGAAGGATGGAACGGAACTTATAAAGGAACGCAGCAACCAACAGGGGTATTTGTATATACCATAGAGGCTGTTACACCTGCGGGCCAAACCATTACGAAACAAGGAAATGTTACGTTAATCAGGTAATCCCGGGCGCCATTCTCAATATAACTCAGCCCCTGCAGAGGGGCTGAGTTATTTATATCCACACATTCCTTATATACCGATATATATTTTAAGAAAACATTGCATATTAATGGCATTTTATTTAAATTGTTAATCGTAAATTCGCACACCTTTGTGCAAACGTAGCCATATACTACAACAATCATATAAATACTGAGCATGATGTGACGTTTACTTAGGCCGTAAAAAATCAAATATGACAGCAGGAATTGCTCCTTCTACAAAATCAAATCAGAACCTTAAAAAAGCGCTGCAGGAAAACTT
>JACFNS010000325.1 GCA_019454705.1 Taibaiella sp.
AACCCAGGCGCCGAGCCTGCTGACGCTCCACGCCGCCAAAGGGCTGGAGTTCCCCTGCGTATTTGTAGTGGGACTGGAAGAGAACCTCTTCCCCAGCAGTATGAGTCTGTACGACCGAGACGACCTGGAAGAAGAACGCCGCCTGTTTTATGTAGCCACCACCCGTGCCAAAGAAAGGCTGTGGGTCACTTATGCTACCAGCCGCTACCGCTTTGGCCAGTTGGTGCAGAACGAGCCCAGCCGTTTTATTGACGAGCTGCCCGAAATGCACCTCGACCGCTCTTTTACAGGGCCCAGCGCCCGGGGTGTGGGTTCGGTAGGTTTCGGCAGCAGCAATACTGCACGTTCTTTTGAGAAAACACCTTCGCTGAAAAAGATTGCAGAAAAAATCAACCAACCCAAACCATCAAGCCATGTGCCCACAGCCAATTTTGCAGCGGACAATCCTATGGAAATGGAAGTGGGCATGACAGTAGAGCATATGAAGTTCGGCTTCGGCACTATTAAGGCACTCGAGGGTGGGGTGCAAAACAGGATAGCTACAATAGAATTTAAAGACGGCAATGGCATCAAGAAGATAATGTTAAACTTTGCCAAAATCAGGATAGTACGCTGACATTTCTCCAAGTTGTTTTATGGAATTTAGTGTACTGTTGCACCTCTACACTAAAACTTATCTCGTATGTCTATAAGAAATTTGATAGCCGTTGGTTGCCTGCTATGCTTCTACAACATGCCCGGCATAGCGCAAACCAAACAGAAGGTAGATATTGAATCTGCCACAGTATTCCTGAACGGGGCGGAGCTTTTCAGCAGAGCGAAAGTGAACCTGCCTGCGGGGGAATCAGAAATACTGTTTACCAATATAGCAGGCAATGTCAACCAGCAAAGCCTGAATATAGGTGCCAACAGTGGTGTGGTAGTGCAGTCCGCAACGTTTCAGAATAATTTTTTGAGGGAGGAAAATTTATCGCCCCGTGCAAAGGATTTGAAAGACAGCATTGACTACCTGGAGAAAAGCCGGAGTGGTATCAACAACGAAATGGAAAGCCTGAACGAGCAGGTAGCCATCATCCGGCAAAACAGGCAGGTGAACGGCGCCAATACCGGATTGTCCACCACCGAGCTGATGAAGATGCTGGACCTGGTGAAGGCTCGCATGGCCAAACTGCTGGATGAAAAAGACGCATTGGCAGCTAACTTAAAGATAGCAGATGAACGCCTTGCCAGGCTGCGCCAGCAGTTGCAGGAAGAACAGCAACGTGGTTTCCAGCCGGGCGGCCAACTGTTGGTTAAGTTTTACAGCACTAAGGCTACGGCTTCCAATATTACTATCTCATATGTTGTTCCAAATGCCGGCTGGACACCCAGCTACGACCTGCGGGTAGATGAACTGGGCGGGCCTGTGAAACTGCAATACAAAGCGCATGTGTACCAGAACAGTGGTGTGGCATGGGATAAAATAAAACTCAGCCTCAGTACAGGTAATCCTAACGAAGGTGCTGAAGCACCGGTATTGAATCCATGGTATTTGCAATTTTATATGCCTAGGCCAGTGGCATATCAAAACAAGACACTAATGATGGAGGATATACAAAAAAGACCATCAAGAAATGTAAGCTCAGTTGTAGAAACGGCTGCCGGCGCTTACCAATCTACCACACTTGACGAATACGTTCAAACTGATAACAGCGGCATCAATACCGTGTTTGACATCGACCTGCCTTATACTATACCCAGCGATGGACAGCAGCACAATGTAGCCATCAGGAGTGCGGAACTGCCCGCTACATACCGCTATTACGCGGTGCCTAAAATTGACAGGGATGCATTCTTACAAGCGCAGATAACAGGATGGGAAAACCTGGACCTGCTGCCGGCGCAAACCAATATCTTCTACGAAGGTACCTATGTGGGCCAGGGTTATATAGATGTACGGAATGTAAAAGACACCATGAACCTGTCGCTGGGACGTGATAAGAAAATAGTAGTACGCCGCGAGCGCGATAAAGAACTACGCAGTGTGAAAACTATCGGTACTAACGTACGGGAAGCCTTTGTATATAAAATATCAGTACGCAATACCCGCAACAAACCGGTAGATATCGTAGTGATAGATCAAATCCCCATCAGCAACGACAAGGATATAGAAGTGAGCGACAGGGACTACAAGGGTGCTGACTACAATGAAACGACAGGCGCAGTTACCTGGAAACTGCAACTGAAACCCAACGAAACAAGGGAACTTATCCTGGGCTATTCGGTAAAGTATCCCAAGGGCAAACAGGTGAACCTGTAACAAAGGGTATATATATTATATATACAGCCCGCCATATGGCGGGCTGTTTTCTTAATCACGGGTATATTACAACCCGCTGATATTAAATCTTATATAGCCCTTTGAACAAATAATAAAAAAATTTGTCAGAAATGAAAAAACTGTATTAACTTTGCGCGAAATATTTTAAGGAATATCATGTTTGCAATTGTAAATATAGCGGGCCAGCAATTCAAAGTCAGAAAGGACGATGAACTGTTCGTACACCGCCTGGAAGGGAATGTTGGCGAGAATGTTGAATTTTCAAACGTACTTATGACCAGCAACGAGGGCAAGATTAATCTTGGCTCATCAGTTAAAGTGAAAGCTGAAATTCTGGACCACCTGAAAGGTGATAAGGTGATTGTTTTCAAAAAGAAACGTCGTAAAGGTTATCAAAAATCTAACGGCCACCGCCAGTACCTGACAAAAATCAGGATAAATGAGCTTGCATAAATAAATTTTTACTAAATTTGTAATAACAGTACAATAAGAAATGGCACACAAAAAAGGTGAAGGTAGTGTAAAGAACGGCCGTGACTCGCAGAGTAAACGGTTAGGAGTTAAAATTTTTGGTGGTCAGCCTGCTATATCTGGTAACATCATAGTTCGCCAGCGTGGTACGGTATATCACCCAAGCAGCAATGTAGGCATCGGTAAAGATTTTACGCTGTTCGCATTGACAGACGGTATCGTGGAGTTTCGTAAGACCCGTTCGAAAACCCTGGTATCTGTTAAAGAAGTATCTGAAGTCGCTGAGGCCTAACCCCCTTAGCGATTTTTATTATAAGGATTTTTTTAACCCTTAAATTCACAGTTTATGGCAACAGCGAAAAAAGCAGCCAAAAAAGCAGCGCCTAAAAAGGCGGCAAAAAAAGCAGCTCCTAAAAAAGCAGCTAAAAAAGCAGCTCCTAAAAAAGCGGCTAAAAAAGCAGCCCCTAAAAAGGCAGCTAAAAAAGCAGCCCCTAAAAAGGCAGCTAAAAAAGCAGCTCCTAAAAAGGCGGCTAAAAAAGCAGCTCCTAAAAAAGCGGCTAGAAAAGCAGCTCCAAGGAAAGTTGCGGCTAAAAAGAAAAAATAAGATCGCTCCAACGATCAAAACTCTAGAAAAGGCTGTTTACACAGCCTTTTTTTATGCCCTTTACTTTCCTCTTAGTATTTTACCGCTTGTATTATAGCTATAGATAGCAGGTGTACATCCCTCAAAAATCCATACAAGAGCCACGACGTCATTTCCACACATTTGA
>JACFNS010000326.1 GCA_019454705.1 Taibaiella sp.
GCACTAGTAACACCGCCGTCTGCTAATATAAGTTGGACAGGACCCAATGGGTTCGGGGCTACCACTGCAAACATCAGCATACCCGGCGCTGATTATACTGATACAGGTCGCTATATCATAAGTGCTGACAATGGCGGTTGTATAGCCAGGGATACACTCTATGCGATTGTAGGTAATGTTGATTTTGACCTGGGTAATGATACTACTATCTGCAATGGAGATGCACTTGTATTATCTCCAAGCATTGCGGGTGCGCAATACACCTGGCAGGATGGACATACAGGACCCTCCTATACCGTATCTGTTGCAGGCAGTTATCATGTGCATGTGGTGTTAGGCTCCTGCTTTAAACGGGACACTATTAACATTGGCGTACAAAATATAGAAATAGAGTTGCCCCCCGACACAGTTCTCTGCAGGGATGCTCTGTTCAAAATATCTGTTGCCGATACTTTCGACAGCTATATATGGAGTACAGGCAGTACGCAATCGACCGCTACTATTGATGATGGTGGTTTATACTGGCTGAAAGTATCTAAAGGCCCATGCTTTGTTGCTGACACTATGCAGGTACAGTTACTGGAACCATATTTCCATCTGGGCAACGACACGACGCTATGTAACGGGCGTACGATTACCTTGCGCCCCGGCTCAGTCCAGGGTAGTTCATATTATTGGCAGGATGGTTCAACAAAAGACTTTTTCATTGTGAAAGAAAAGGGGTTGTACCATGTCACCGCAACCAACATCTGTGGTACTTTTGGCAGTAATATCCAGGTGGATTATATTCAATGCGAATGTTATCCTATTATGCCCAATGCTTTTACTCCCAACAAAGATGGACTGAATGATGCAATAGGACCTATACTTACATGTATACCAGCTGATTTTAAATACATCGTCGCTAACAGGTGGGGAGAAATAGTTTTTGAAACAGAGGACTATACGAAGAAATGGGATGGCAGGCATATTTCCATACCATCCGAATTGGGTACTTATTTTTATCTGATTCAGATAACAGATAGGCTGGGGAATAAAACAACCCATAAAGGAGACATATTGTTATTGAGATAATGAATAATTGCTCATTCGTTGAACCAAACCTGCTTTTCGTTGAATGAAACCTGGCCTTCGTTGAATAAGGGGAAAACACATAGCGCAATTACCTATATTGCGTAACCTTATTTGAACGCTTATGCAAAGAATATTTACTCTTGTTGCAGTTATCCTATTCGCATTACCTGTCAATGCACAACTGACTAACGGCCTGGTGGCTCATTGGGAATTTAGTGGCAACGCAAATGATGCTACCAGCAATGCCCATAATGGCACGGCTAATAATGTGACATATACCGCGGGAAAGGCGGGCCTTTCTAACACAGCTGCATTGTTCAATGGCACCAGCAGTTTCATTACCGTACCCAATTCTACAGACTGGAACCTGAGCAACTATACCATAGCAACGATGATAAAACTGAACGGTTTTTATACAGCAGCATGCCAGGCAAGTGATATCATCAAACGCGGACAGGAACATACATCAGGCAATTGGGGGCTTGTGTTATTCGATAATGCTTATGACAGTTCATGTACGGTAACAAATGACACCAGCAGGTTCACATTTTTTGGTGAAGCCGGGCAGAACAACATCACTATGCCGCACGCACATTGGCAATATACCCCTACCACTCGTACAGGCAGATGGTATTGTGTTGTTACTACGTTCGATGGTACATATGTAAAGGTGTATATAGACGGGGTGAATGTTTCTACCAATCGCGGAAATACGCCGTTACCTATCGGAACATCTAATAATATTGTATCCATAGGAGCTAACAGGTTTGGCAACTATACACAATACCCATACTGGCTCAACGGTGCAATTGACGACCTGCGTTTGTATAACAGGGTGCTGTCACCTGCTGAAATAAACAGCTTTTGCGGACTGTTTGACACTACAATAGCTATAACGAGCTCTCTTTCGGGCAAACAGCTGTGCGGTGATGACACGATCCACCTTGCATATACTATTTCTCATAATTTCGGCAGTGGCAATGTATTCACTGCCCAGTTATCCGATGCTACGGGTAGCTTTGCCAACCCGCAAAACATAGGCACAATTGCTTCAACTACAGCAGGTACAATTATTTGCACTACCCCTACTGGCCTTACACCCGGCACAGGATACAGGGTACGCATTGTGTCAACAAACCCGGTACGCTATTCTGATGTCAGCTCAACATTTGGCATATACCCTACACTTACTCCTTCAGCTTCAATAACCGCTACGCCTTCAGGCCCGGTAGCTGCCAACCAATATATCACCTTCATTGCCAGTCCGGTTGATGCGGGCATATCGCCGTCATTCCAATGGTACAGGAATGGTAATTCAATTCCGGGAGCTACTGATGACACCCTATATATCAATACGTTGAACGATAGTGACATAATACATGTAGTTGTTGCCAGCAGCAACCCATGCCCGGCCGACCTGACGGCTCAAAGCAACAACATTGTTGTACGAATATTATCTTCTGTATATGACCTGAAACTGGATAACCTGAACCTCTACCCTAATCCTGCAAACAGTCATATTATATTGTCGGCCGACAATGTAACTAAGAATGTGCTGCTGGAAGTAATAAATTCTATGGGACAAATTGTTCATCGCAGGTATGTTTCTCCAGCAAACGGGCATATAACTGAAACGATTGAAACAGGCGGCATGGCAAGTGGCATATATACACTCCGCATATCATCAGATGGATACCAGCGCAATACCCGTTTTACAATCAGGCATTAACTAGGCTGGAAATTCGGGTTATAGATAATCCCGAACACATTACCCCAGGGGTCTTTAACAGCGGCCACAATAATTCCGCCCCCCACCTCTGTCAGATCTTCGTGCGGTAATGCACCGGCACTCAGCAACATGGCATGTGTGGCCTCCACATCTTCTACACCCCAATATGTTATTACACTGTCAGTCTTAGCCATCTCACCCTCCTGTGGTTGTAACCCCAACTCGTAACCGGCTACATTGAACCCCACATAAAACGGCTCATTGAAATAGGGTTCTATACCCAGCACCTTTGTGTACCATTCTGTGGCTTCAGCTATATCCTGAACTTTGTAAATAGCAGTCCTTAATCCGAGAAATGGTGTTTGCATATAACAGGTTTTAACATTAAATACTTACGTAAATCTATACCTTAGATAGGAATAAACATACATTTTATGATAATTGGTGTGGCAGGCCCCTATTCAGCAGATACAGAAGAACAAAGGCAACAAAACTTAGCCAATATAAACAAAGCGGCTGCCAGATTGCTGGAAATGGGGCATACCCCGCTCATCGGGGTGAATGCAGCCCTGCCCGTTGTACAGCAATCTAACCTCTCAGGACAGGCACGTTATGAAGCTATTATGCAGATTTCTATGGCCGTCATAGACAAATGCGAAGGCTTACTGCTGATAGCTGAAAGCCCGGGCGCTATCCGCGAGCGCGACCTGGTGGCATCCAAATCTTTGCCTGTCTATTACAGCATTGTAG
>JACFNS010000327.1 GCA_019454705.1 Taibaiella sp.
GGCGGAAGAATTTTATCGGAGGCTCTTCCATAAAATCTTCGCGCTCTATCCACAGCTCGCGGCTGAATGGCACTTTGCGCGTGCCACCATTTTCATCTTCAGGGTTGTTTTCCATGTCCAGTTCCTCGGTCTGCCCATCGGGGTAGTTGGTTATTACCAGCTTCACAGGGTCTAGTACAGCCATCATACGCAGGGCTGTTTTATTCAGTTGCTCGCGTACATGAAACTCCAGTACGCCCAGGTCCACAACGTTCTCGCGCTTGGCTATGCCTACCGTGTCGCAAAAGTTGACGATGGCCTGTGCAGGGTATCCGCGCCTGCGCATACCGCTGATGGTGGGCATGCGGGGGTCGTCCCAACCCGCTACGTGTTTTTCATTCACCAATTGCAGCAGCTTGCGCTTGCTCATTACGGTATAGCTCAGGTTTCGGCGGGCAAATTCGTATTGCTTTGACGGGTATATACCCAGCTTCTCTATAAACCAATCGTACAGGGGACGGTGGTGTATGAACTCGAGGGTGCAGATGGAGTGTGTAATATTTTCGATGCTATCACTCTGCCCGTGCGCGAAGTCGTACATGGGATAGATGCACCATTTGTCGCCTGTGCGGTGGTGGTGCGCGTGTTTGATGCGGTACATCAGCGGGTCGCGCAGCAGCAGGTTGGGGTGTGCCATGTCTATTTTGGCACGCAGCACTTTTTCTCCGTCTTTGTATTTGCCTTCTTTCATTTCGGCAAACAATTGCAGGTTCTCTTCTATACTACGGTCGCGGTAGGGGCTGTTTTTGCCCGGCTCGGTAGTGCTGCCTTTGGTGGCGGCTATTTCCTCGGCGGTGCTGTCGTCTACATAAGCCAGGCCTTTTTTTATGAGGTCAACGGCGAAGTTGTAGAGTGTGTCGAAGTAATCGCTGGCGTAATATTCACCATCCCATTGCGTGCCTATGGCATCCAGCAGCCATTTTATATCATACTTGATGCTATCCACATATTCGGTGTCTTCCGTTACAGGATTGGTATCATCGAAACGCAGGTTGCACTTACCGCCGTATTTTTTGGCCAGGCCAAAGTTGAGGCAGATAGATGAAGCATGACCTATATGCAGGTAGCCGTTGGGCTCCGGCGGAAAGCGGGTATGTATATGTTTGTACTTGCCCTCGGCAAGATGTTGTTCAATTATTTCTTCAAGAAAATTGAGTGACTTTTCTTCGCTCATAAGTCAGCTATGCGTTTTATGCAGGCTGCAAAGGTAAGATTTACGGTGCGTATTTGGGGGATAGTATGTCTTATGTAATTCGTAATGGCAATTTTTTTAACAGGTTGAAAATCCTGTTATAGTCGGCTTTTAACTATATTTACTGCCCATAATGAAACAGACAGTTATGATGAAAAAGTTATTGCTGTTGCTATACACAACTGCACTTGCCCACAATGCCCATGCGCAGATTGATGATATGGAAGCCGCCAAAAAATCCGCATTCATGGCTGCTAAAACTATGGATGAGGCGCTGATTAATAAGCATTATGATGATTATGTAGTGTACAATCATCCTAAGGTACTGGAACAGGTAAAAGGTGGACGTGCAGGTATGGCAGTCCAGATTGCCCAACAAATAAAAGACATTGAGGAATCGGGCAACGTAATAACAGCCGTGTGGCCCAAGATGCCTGAAACCATGATTGACACAGCCGGTGAGTGGCAAACTACACTTCAGCAATTTATGGAATACCGCCTGCCGGAAGGGAAAATCAAATCGGAAACAACAATTATCGGCATCTCTCCCGACAAGGGCAAGACCTGGTACTTCCTGGATGTGGCGGGGCGTCAGTTAAAAGACCTTAAAGAGCTTTTTCCGCAACTGAGCTCGCAACTGGTCATACCTCCTGCCAAAGAAGCTGAGTTTACCCCTGATAAATAATCAGGCCAGCTCATTATAGACATTCATTACAGCTGCAGCACATACATCAGGTGTAAAGCGGGCGGCGTGTAAAATGCCGCGTTCCTTCATGGCTTTTCTCAGGTCGTTGTTTTCCGCAACGTCCTCTATAGCCTGCGCCATATCGTCAACATTATATGGGTCAACATAACGCGCAGCATCGCCACCTGTCTCGGGCATGCACGATACATTACTGGTTATCACAGGTAGCCTGCTCTGCAATGCTTCCAGTATGGGTATGCCAAACCCTTCGAATACAGAAGGGTAGAGCATGAGGGTAGCTGCCTTGTATATAGCGGGCATATCAGCGCTATCTACACCGCCCGGCCTTTCGCTCAGCCACAGTACTTTATCCGTCAGCCCGTTGGTGCGGATGTACTCTTTCACTTTTTGCATATAATCCCCGCCGGTGCCTATTACTGCAAGGGGTATATCCGGCTTGCCTTTCAGCGCATGTAATGCTTTACAGACCGTCAGCAGGTTTTTGCGTTCTATGACGCTGCCTACGCTAAGGAGGTATTGCTGCGGCAGGTTGTATTTTGCTCTTACCTCCTGCAAGTGTTCTTCACTTATTGGTTGGCCAAAGGCCGGGTTGCAGCTTTGGTAACATACACGGATTTTCTTTTCGGGCACGTTATAAAACTGTTGCAGGTCCAAAGCAGTTTGTTTGCTGATGGCAATAACCCTGTCGGCATGGAGGGCGGCGTAGCGGAACTTTTTTCTATATATGGCCACGTCCACAGCTCTGTATTGCTGAGGGTAACGTTCAAAAATGAGATCGTGCATGGTAACGATGGTTTTGATGCCGGTTTTAGGCAGGCCCACAGGTATTTCGTGGCTCAGGCCATGGTATAAGTCTATGTTCAGGCGTCGCAGGTCGTGCCGCATACCGTTGCTCCGCCATAGCGATGGGAATGGTTTATATAATCCTTTGGGCAGCTCAATATGGATATTATCTGACAATGGTGGTTGAAACAAAGGCCCTGTTTTGGTGGCCATCAGGTAATAGTCGTGCTGCGGATAGCCGGCAAACAATGCCTGCAACAGGTTACGGCTGTATTGCCCCAATCCCGTATTATTCCTGAATGCCCTTTTTGCATCAAAAGCTATGCGCATGGTGCAAAGATAATATTAGTCGTGAGTCATAGGTCATGAGTCGTAAGTGGTTAGTGATGCAGCTACACCACAGCACTTCAGGAGATATGTCCGGCGCGAGTCAACCACCCCTGATTGGCTACGCCCTAAAGGCGTACGCCAATTGACCCCCTCCTAAAAACAGGAGGGGAGTTTATCCATATTTTTTTAGCAGGAAGTATTACCGGCTCCCCTCCTGTTTTTAGGAGGGGATGCCTGAAATTATGCCACAGGCTTAATTTCAGGCTGGGGTGGTTGAATCGCGGGCTTCTTCCTACTCCTTCACCACCCGTCCCGCCACTACACCGTTCACTTTTACTATGTACACTCCGGGTACAAGGGTGCTTACATTCACTAAACGCGTCTCCCATTTAGGGGGATAGGGGGAAGCCATTGCGCATTTCCTGCCCAGCACATCTATCAGCTCAATAGTACTACCGGGTTCAACACCCTCAATATGTAAAATACCT
>JACFNS010000328.1 GCA_019454705.1 Taibaiella sp.
TAAAATTTCCATTGCGGTCATATTTTAAAATATAATCACTGGTGTCGTTTACAACTAAGCCACCTGTCCCCCCATATTCACCGGGTGCTAGCTGGCAGAACCATGTAATATCTCCCTGCTCATCAATGCCCATATCTATGCTACCTGTGAAGCTACTTGATGTGATAGGAATAGTGTCTGGTTGAGGAGTTCTTGTCCATTTTAGATTGCCAGATGTATCATATTTAACCAGATACAATGTCTTCGTTGTGTTTGCAGCAATAGTGCTGTCTGAGTCGATATAACCGCTGTCATTGTAAGCCATCATGTCAAAGACAACATATACACCATCTGTTTTATCAGTACACACATCGTATCCAATATCGCCTATACTATTCCCAAACAATTTCATCCACCGAAATTTACCCTGACAGTTAAAACTAGATAATAAAACATCTTTATTTCCATAACCTTGAATTGTGTGTCCTCCCACACTTATATCGGTTTTATAAACCCTGCTTAACACATACACATTGCCGTTTTTGTCTACATCCATGTCGTAGATTGTTTCGACTTGTGCATCACCTGCACTTTGAGTACTTCCTCCTCTTTCACCCCATCGAAAGTCCTGACCAGATGTATTTAATGTGAAAGAAATGATAAATAACATTATCTGAACACAAGTGATATGTAGTGTTTTGGTCATAAGAGAATCTTTGCTTTGTAAAAGTTACGAATAAATTGTCATTTATTTTAAATATAAAAAGCCGCCACGTTGTTACACGTAGCGGCTTTTATTGTCAACCCTATCTCACCACACTCATCCTGCTTTGAAGCAGTACTTTCCCATCCTGTTTTAATACTACTTGGTAAATACCTGATGTGTATTGTTCCAATGATAAGTGCCAGCTACCATTCACTTCCTCAGCCTTGTGTCTGCTGAGTATTCTGCCGGTGATATCATAGACTTCAATATAGCGCAATGTGCTTTGCTCATTGAACACATAATCTATCCTTGCATTCTGTTTAGCTGGATTTGGAACAATGTTCATGCCCACAAGCGCATCTGGTTCGTTATTCCACTGTAGTAATCCTCGCCCTTGCACTGAGCCATTTTCCGAAGGTCTTCCGGGTTTAATATGTCCCCGTGGCTCGCAACTGGTATCTACATACATATTGCCGCTGGTGGCACTGCACCACCCATTGTCCAGCGTCAGGTTGAACGTTCCCGGGGCATCATTGTTCAGGTTCGTGTAGTCGGGGAACATCAGGCCTGTACCGTTATGCACCGAGCCGGAACCCGCCTTACGGTAATCCCAGTTGGAAAACGACCAGATGTAGTTGCCAGTAATCGTGTATGCGTTCTGTGGACAAATGGTAAAGCAGCCCGTAGGGAATACCCACAGGTGCATACGCGGGTCTTCAGGTACATACATAGTAGCTTTACTTTGGCAACCATTCAGGTCTGTATATGTTACCTGATATGAACCACCGCTGTAACTATACGCTGGACTGCCAAATAATCCATTGCTCCAGTTGTATGTACCCGGATTGGTTGGTACTACTGACAGCTCTACCTGGTAGAGGTCACAATCCAATATATTGAATGTCGGATTCGGTGTTCCGGGAGTTGGATAGATATCCACCGTAAACACATCACTGGTATCACTACATGTACCACCGGGACCTGTTACTGTAACTATTACCTGGTATGGGTACGAAGTAAGTGGCGTACTTTGTACATCCGTAAGTGTCGGGCCTGTTGCACCAGTTATGGGAGTACCACCCCGTAACCATTGATAACTGATACCAGGGTCGCTACCTGCATAACCACTCAAGGTATATGGCACGTCCTGACATTGCACAGAATCGCCAGTGATAAACGCTTGTGGTACTTTGGTAACGTTTACAACAACGGGGGCAGTATTGTCATAACAGCCGTAGTTAGCATCTTCAACATATGCCCAATAATACCCGGATTCATATACCGTAAGTGGCTGGTATGTTGTGTTAGCTATTACATCCAATTGATTGTACCATGTGTAATTAGCAGGGAAATTTGTACCTAAATCTGGAATATACCTTAAAGTTATCGGTTGTCCCTGACATACGGATGTAGGCGCAGCGCTTATTCTACCCTCAATTTCGTCCTGTACTATTTCGACTTCCTTGGTTATAGAATCCCTGCATCCCCATGAATCCTGTATCCATAAGGTCACTTCATATATACCTGGGTTGTCGAACACTCTATACGGGTCATACTGCTTATTCTGCGCACCATCATCAAAATCCCATAATACAGGCGAACCACCAGTACTCAGGTTGTTAAATTGTACTGTAGCTTCCTTTTCGCAACTAATCGGCCTGTCCCAATCAAAATCAGCATTAGGCCATTGCACCAGGTAAGTACCTTCTACCTCGCAGGTGTCGTGAGTAGCATCGGCAATACGTAGCTTAATGGTATGGTTGCCGGGGCTTAAATACCCGCTCCATATACCCGCGTTTGTCACTACGTTACCATCTATACTTATTTCCCTGAAGGTCAGGTAGCTGAACACATCACTTGCATTCTGTATGTAGGTATATCGCCACCCCGCTGAGTCCGCGCAGGTATGCCATACCTGGTATTTGGCTTTATATGGTACTAACGCCCATTGTGTAGCCTTATAGGAACAAACCGTACCAAACGTGTCTTCATAGAAAACTTCATACTCGAACAAATACGACCCTGCCTCTTTGGCAACAGCTGTAGCCGAAGTGGTGCTGTAGTTAGGCCAGCTCGTAATGTTATGGGCATTCTGTATGGCTTTCCAGTTATAACTGATGAGGCCTGGAGTTAGCGGAGGTGATGACGGAATATTTGCCGTCAGGTTGATCTCGTTACAATTGGTTATTGTTGGCTGCGAAATAGTCACAGTGGGAGACCATGGTTGGTGAGGTGAATTGGTGGCCAAATTACAGGGGCACACCTCAAGGACAGGGATACTATCACTTGTCCATGTACAACCGTTAGCAGCAGTGACGACAACCCAATACCAGCCATACTGATTAACAGTGACTGGGTTGGATGTCCCATTGGGGGCCGCCATAGCCGTTCCATTATAGTACCATTGGTAGCTGACAGCGGCAGACGGCGGACTTGGCAGTTGTGTATATGTTAATGTTGTACTGAATGCGCCGCAATTGTAATAATGGTGCGTTGTAGTACCAAAAGGAGCTGGATCAATAACAATTGGTGCCGTCATCGTGGTTTCCGCATCACAGCCCTGTAGTTTTACTTTTGCTGTAATTGTCCGGAAATTGTTTGGTGCAGGAGTAGAGAAGTTATCCGTATAAGTGTAATCCATATTATCATTAGCAAAATGCCAGGTCGGATTATTGGGGTCAATTCCAAAATCAAAGTTGACACTTTCGGCATTGGTCACCGCAACATTGAACGATGAATTCACACATACAGGTGACGATGTAATAGTAAGTGAGCTAGTCGGCACACCT
>JACFNS010000329.1 GCA_019454705.1 Taibaiella sp.
TGGTATCTGCGTGATAGCTTAAACACGTTGTCCCCAGCCTCTACGCTATGTACAATCGCCCATTTGTCATTATGAAACACTACTTCCAGCGTATCAATACCGGGGTTTTCTGCCTGTACGGAAATCTGCGCCCTTGTTGTAAGTGCGCAAAAGAAAAACAATATGATTATTAACAACCTGAACATATACCGGAAACGGCTATGGGTGAAAATACAATAATTATGCCCAATCCGCATCTGTTATTTCCATCCTTATCCTCCAGTTTTTTGGAAGATAGTTATTCACCCTGTTGCCTAAGGCTTTTATCCAGCCCAGGCCCAAACCCGCATAGCTTACAAGATACCAACCTTTTTCGAGGCCATCGATACCGGCATCTTCTTTTTTAAGAAACTTTAACGCCTGTTCTTTATTTACATCTACCACGGGCAGGGTTTGCGACTTATCCATACTCAACGCTATCTCGTGCGCCGGCAGCCATTCATTTTTCACAGGTGTGCCCAATTGCAGCCCTGTTTTGCGCAGGTACACATGCTGTTGCAGCAGGTGCAGGTCTTGCTCATGTTTATTGTTAATGGCCATGTAGCCTTCTTTACCCGGCAAGCAGAGCCAATCATCACTCTGCAACAGGTATTTACATTGTTCGTACACCTTACTATCGTGCCCCGATTTGAAACGTGGTGTCTTCAACTCCGGTTCGTCACTGTTCTTCCTTACAGCGGCTATAAAGAACCCCTCCCCTTGTACCTTATGCGGGAAGAAACGGTATCCTTTGAATTCATGTTTCTTCGATACGGTTTTTATTACACCCCACTCTTCCTTTAATTCTACCGATAAAGATGTCACTTTAAAATCATCACCTAACCAGTCGAGTATTTCCTCATCTTCCTGCTGCGAATAAGAGCATGTTGCATATATCAATATACCACCTTCTTTAAGCGCAGGCCAAACATCGGCGAGTATGCGCTGCTGGCGTTGTGCACAGAGTTGCACGTTGCTTTCACTCCATTCGTCCAGCGCCCGTTCATCTTTCCTAAACAAGCCTGAACCACTGCAAGGGGCATCCACTACTATCACATCAAAATAGCCTTTCAGCTTGCCGAAGTCCTTAGGGTCGTTGCTAGTAACCCATGTATTCATATAGCCCCAACGGGTGATGTTCTCTTCCAGTATTGACGCACGACTGCGTATCACCTCATTGCTGATAAGCAGACTGTCCTTCCCCAGCAGCGATGCTATCAATGTACTCTTGCCACCGGGTGCAGCGCAGAGGTCCAAAACATGAAGATTACTTCTTTCCGGAATCAGTTGCTGTATTACATGACTGAGGAACATACTCGATGCCTCCTGGACATAGTATGCGCCTGCATGATAAAGTGGATCTGTAGTGAATACGGGACGCTCAGGTAAATAACGCCCCTCGCTGCACCAGGGCACCTGTTCACTGTTACCGAAAGCGTTAGTTGACTTAGCAGGGTTGAGCCTGATAGACGTTACCGCTGCTGCTTCATGCGCTTTAGTAAAAGCTTCTTTATCGAAACCCCTTATATCGTCTAATTTCTCTAATAGCGGCTCGGGTAATTGCATAACACGTCACCAACTTTTTAATATTGTTTCGGGGGCTACTTCAAAAACTTCTAACTCTTCCACTGTTAGAACTGCCTCGGCTATATCATTGTTACACGCCAATGTAAGCTTGTCAACATCCTCATAACTTGCAAGGCACCAATTATGCCCACGCGGGAATAAATAGCTGCAAAAATCTGTTCCGACTTCTTTAATAAAGTGCATGTAATGTTCAGCATCGGGTATTTCGTTTTTTAACGTAAACCCTTTATATGATTCCATTCCATACCTATAAACATCCTCAATATACAGGTAGGATGGTGCTAATAAAAGATGATTTACCAGTCTCAAAAGGATATCCAGGCTTCTGTGATATAAAACGCTAATCCCGGCAGTTGGCCTTATTAGTTCAAGCGTATGCCTGGAATATTCGACGCCAAACTTTTTTGCTAATTCTTTAATAGAGATCGGGCGGTACAACGGCTCTGATTCGTAGTTTAAAACAAATTGAAAGCCCGTTCTATATTGTGCCTTTTGTTCAGGTTGTCAATAGAGTCGGTATCTTCCGGGTAATCATCGAATGGAAAATCATCAATGATTCCGTATGCATGCTCAACAACAAAGTAACGCTCGAATACCGGCGGAAAAACTGCTTCCACTGCTAAGGCGCCGTTCACGGGTTGCGGCTTAAAGTTCTCCAACCAGTTGTATTCATCCATTGACTTGTCGCTATTTAAACACCCCCGTATAGTTATGCGGTGTTATAGCCTTCAGTTCTTTCTTCACCGCTGCCGATACTTTCAGCGTACCAATGAAATGATGTATATCCTCTTTGGTAATGCTGGCCTTGCCGCGTGTCAGTTCTTTCAATGCCTCGTAGGGCTGAGGGTAGTTTTCCCGGCGGAGGATGGTTTGTATCGCCTCAGCCACTACCGCCCAGTTGTTGTCCAGGTCTTGTTTCAGTTTATCTTTATTCAGCAATAATTTGCCCATGCCTTTTTCGAGGCTGCGCAATGCAAGGTAGCTGTGCGACATAGGCACGCCTATATTCCTCAACACGGTACTATCCGTCAGGTCGCGCTGCAGGCGGCTGATGGGCAGCTTGGCGCTCAGGTGTTCGTACAATGCATTGGCTATGCCCAGGTTACCCTCCGCATTTTCAAAGTCTATGGGGTTCACCTTGTGCGGCATGGCGCTGCTGCCTACTTCTCCCGCTTTGGTCTTTTGCTTGAAGTAATCCATAGACACATATGTCCACACATCGCGGGAGAAGTCTATGAGGATATTATTAATGCGCTTCAATGCATCGAACTGCGCAGCGAGGTTATCGTAATGCTCTATCTGGGTAGTGTATTGCATGCGCTCCAGCCCCAGTTTGTTGTTCACAAACTCGTTGCCAAACTTCTGCCAATCCGTTTTGGGGAAGGCTACATGATGGGCATTGAAATTGCCCGTAGCCCCGCCAAACTTTGCAGCAAAAGGAATATGGCTCAGCAGCATTACCTGCCCCTCCAGCCTTTCTACAAACACTTGCCACTCTTTACCCAAAGTAGTAGGTGATGCAGGCTGTCCATGCGTACGAGCCAACAGGGGTATGCCCGCCCATTCAGCCGCCATCTTCTTCAGCGATAGTATTACATTCTGCAACATAGGCAGGTATTCCTGCTCTATGGCTTCTTTCCAGCTAAGGGGGATAGCGGTATTGTTGATATCCTGCGAGGTGAGGCCGAAATGCACCCACTCCACCACATCACCAGCACCTAGTGCTTTCAGTTTTTCTTTCAGGAAATACTCTACAGCTTTTACGTCGTGATTAGTAACACGCTCGGTAGCTTTTATCTGCTGCGCATCTTCTTCAGTAAACTCCGTATATATTTTGCGCAGTTTGGCTGGTTTTG
>JACFNS010000330.1 GCA_019454705.1 Taibaiella sp.
AGGAGCAGATAGTGTACGACCTGCCCGATATGCAGGAATACCTGGAAGATACATATGGTATTACGGTGTACCAGGAGCAGGTGATGCTGCTCTCTCAAAAACTGGCTGGTTTCAGCAAGGGCGATGCCGACGTACTGCGTAAGGCCATGGGTAAAAAGCAGAAGGCGGTACTGGATAAAATGAAAAGCCAGTTTGTGGAAGGGGCTAAGGCAAAAGGCCACCCCGAAGACAAACTGAACAAAATATGGACCGACTGGGAAGCATTCGCACAATACGCCTTCAACAAGTCGCACTCTACCTGTTACGCATTTGTAGCCTACCAGACAGCCTACCTCAAGGCGCATTACCCGTCTGAGTTTATGGCTGCAGTACTCAACAACCAGGGCAATATCGATAAGATAAAGTTCTACATGGAGGAGTGCCAGCGCATGGGCCTTTCGGTACTTGGACCTGATGTGAATGAAAGCCTCAAAGGGTTCTCGGTGAGTAAGGAGAGTGTGATACGCTTTGGTATGAACGCTATCAAAGGGGTAGGTGAGGCTGCTGTGGAAGACATCATCCGCGAGCGCGAGGAGAACGGGCTGTATGCATCGCCTTACGATTTTATAGCAAGGGTAAATCAAAGAACTGTAAATAAAAAGTCGTTGGAAAACCTTGTGCTGGCAGGTGCGCTGGATAGCTTTAAGGAGTTGCACAGGGCGCAGTATTTCTATGCACCGGCTGTTGACCCCGTTTCAGGGTTGGAGCGGCTTACCCGCTTTGGCAACCAGGTACAGTCTGCATCCAGCATGAGCAGCAACAGCCTGTTTGGCGATGTGGAAATGCCGGACATCAAGCCCCCCAATATGCCCACCTGCGACCCCTGGCCCCTGCCCGAACTGTTGGAACGGGAGAAGGAAGTGGTAGGTATCTACCTGAGCGCCCACCCGCTGGATGGCTACAAGTTCGAAATGAGCAACTACGGCTTCACCAACATCAGCGATGTGGAGAAGATGACGGGCCGCACCATACGCATAGCCGGTTTCGTAACCGATGCCGAGCACCGTATGACCAAGAAAGGGGCACAGTTTGGCAAATTGGTACTCAACGACTACACCGGCAACCAGGAGTTGATGTTCTGGCAGAACAACTATGTAAAATACAGAAACTATATAGAAAACGGCAGCAAGCTGATGATACAGGGTACGTATAAAGAGCACGCATACCGCCCCGGTGTCATGGAGTTTGAAATACACAATGTAATGCTGTTGGACGAGGTGAAAAGACAATTTTCTAAACGCCTGCACATCATGCTGCCGCTGGAGAAGTTGGATAGCGACCTGATTACATTCCTGGCCGGGAATATGAAGGCTAATCCGGGGAATACAGATATGCTCATCAAAGTGGTGGACAATACCACGGAGATGGTAACAGGACTGAAGACCGGGGGGCAGAGGATAGCTATAAATGATGAATTAATACATTATGTAGAAGAGCATGATTACATACGCATGCATGTGGAAACGCAATAGTGTTGATAACTATGTGTATAGCTTATGTGTGTATTTGAGGCTTCTATTGTAGAGTAACGCAAATGGTCGTAATTTTGACATCTTAATAATTGGATAAACATTCCTTAATCAATAAATAAAACAAGTAGAAATGGCAGCAGTATATACCGACGCAAACTTTGATGCCGAAGTGCTGAGCGCAGACAAATTATCAGTAATTGACTTCTGGGCGCCTTGGTGCGGACCTTGCCTGGCGCTGGGCCCAACCATCGAGTCGTTGGCAACGGAGTATGAGGGTAAAGTGAACGTGGGAAAGGTAAACGTGGATGAGAATCCTAACCTGTCTATCAACTACGGCATCACCAGCATACCAGCGGTACTGTTCATCAAAAACGGCCAGGTAGTAGATAAGCAAGTGGGCGCTGCACCTAAAAGTGTATTCGAAAAGAAGATACAGGCGCACCTGTAATACAGGCGGCATATATCAAGATACAACAAGGCTTCCTGCACAGGGAGCCTTGTGTGTTTTTGATAAATCCTATTTGTTAAAAACACATTAACAGATATAATATATTGAACAATTTCCCTCCTTCATAGGTTTTGTATAGTAGACCAAAACTTATGTTATGCAACGGATATTCCAACTTACTGCGATACTGGCACTGGCGGCTTTAATGCTTAATTCATGTGTCTCCAAAAAGAAATATGCCGGCGCACTGGACGCTAACAAGACTTTAGCAACCAAGAATGCCGAACTCTCTTCCAACCTGACAAGCGCCAACAACAAGATTAATGCTTTGCAGAAAGAGGTAAGTACGTTGAGCTCATATTATACAGCAGCCAATACACAACTTGACCTGACACAGGAACAAATCAAAGAGCAGCAGGAAAGGCTGATGCGTATGCAAAAGCTGATATATGAACAACATGCCCGGACAGAGGCCCTGCGCAAGAAAATGGCAGATGCATTGGTGAACTTCAAAGCGGAGGAACTGAGCGTATTTATCAAAGATGGTAAAGTCCATGTGGCCTTGCAGGAAAGCCTCCTGTTCCCATCAGGTAGTGCGGTTGTGAATGAAAATGGTAAAACCGCCCTGGCTAAACTGGCTGCTGTACTAAAACAGAACCCCCAGATAAACGTAGAAGTGGAAGGGCATACAGATAACAAGCCGATAAAAACAGCCAAATACCCCGACAACTGGGCATTGAGCGTGGGACGTTCCACCGAGATTGTGAGGATATTGACTGAAGACTACGGCATAGCGCCTACAAGGGTTTTTGCCAGCGGGCATGGCGAGTTTAACCCCGTTGCCTCGAACAACGATGATGCCGGGCGTGCCCGCAACCGCCGTACAGAAATCATACTGGAGCCCAAATTGGACGAACTGATGGACCTGATTTATGAAAGGCCCTCTACAGCTTCGCAGAATTAGTTAAAACGGACACAATATATACAGGCGCGGAATATTAGATTTCGCGCTTTTTTTTATTCTTCTTATATTTAGGTTAACCCTTAGAAAGAATTGATATGAAACTGAGACCACTTTTGTACGTTGCTATGGGCGCCGTGTTGGGCGCTGCTGTTATTTCAGGTTTCGCCTTTCGCGAAACGGATGAGAATGAAGAAGTAGTGGACGTGAAGAAAAACCGCAAACTGCAGTACAAGTGGTTTGTGCCTGATGTGCCCCGGCAAATCAGTTTTGCTGGTGAACCGGTACCATTGCACAGGTGGGATGTAAAAGAAGCTTTGGAACATGAAATTCTGAATAATTGTTACCGGCATTCGGCCACTATGCAAATACTGCTGCTCTCTACAAGGTATTTCCCTATAATAGAGCAGCGCCTGCGTGCTAATGGCGTGCCTGACGATTTTAAATACCTCTGTGTGGCCGAGAGTTCGCTGACACATGCCCGTTCTCCGGCGGGTGCCAGAGGCTTTTGGCAGTTTATGGAT
>JACFNS010000331.1:0-1497 GCA_019454705.1 Taibaiella sp.
TGTATTCGGGGTAAGAGATGTTTACTATCTGCGAATAAACAAAAGAGCTTAACAACACCAGCAGGAATAACATCCATCTCTTTTTTACCGCATAGAAAACCAATGCAGCGATATAAAATACAGGCAACCAGTAATACACATAAAACCAGTTGTCAAAAAAGCGGATGTTGGAATACGTCTTGAAATAATCAGGATAGTACCATTTGAAATTTGCCAGTTGACCCATGGAGTTGTTTTCATAACTATCGGGCATCAGGAAAGTTTTTGCCAGGAAGCCGACAGTAAACAAAACAATTACAACTGTCAGCAATCGCTTATCCGTATCAAGGCTTTTATTCAGCCATGCGAAGGCGCAGAAAAAATAGAATGGGAATACAATCAGCGGATGAGAGAACACCAGTATAGCAGTCCCCGCTGTCAGCAATGCATAAACAACAGGCTTCGACAACCTGTGCTGTGCATCAACAATCAGCGCAAATAATGGGAACATCAGTGATATACCCAGCCCCAGTTCTGACAGGTGCCAGAAAAATGTATGGGCTACAATCAGTGTATTGACCAGCAGTAGAGCAATGCCCAACCTGTAATTCTTCAACAAGCCGCACAATGCATAACATACCACATGATAGAGCATATAACCCGCCGAATAGCTAATCATCACCCACTTGAGCGAAAGGACGAACTTGGTAGCCAGCAGGGGTAATAGTTGCGGAAAAATTCCGATTATCCTGTTCCGCCCTATGGAAAAATCACCGTCCTTCAGCATTTCAAACAGCAGCAGCGAGTTGTCCAGCAGTATGGTGCGCTCTTTGTAAAACACTACGGCCAGCGCCAGCAGGCAGGCGTATGCCAGGAACCCGGTATAGTATAATTTTTTGTACATATACATAACAGCGCATCTCAACAAATAACTATCAGGCTACTATAAATAACCCTTATTATTAACGGGAAACGCTTTGTACCAATAAAACTATTCATTTGGCCCAAAATCATGCCATAAAAAGCAAAGTTTTTTCTTTCTTTGCACTCAATTCCAAACAACAAATATTCATGCTTCCTAAGTACAGCCGCATCCTGCTCAAATTATCCGGTGAATCGCTGTTGGGCGACAGCAAATACGGCATCGACCCCAAAATGCTGGACCAATACGCGCAGGACATCAAAAACATTACCGACCTGGGTGTGCAGGTAGCGGTAGTAATTGGTGGAGGTAATATATACCGCGGTATGAATGAGGCTGCAACCGGTATAGAACGCGCGCAGGGCGACTATATGGGTATGCTGGCCACGTTGATAAACGGTATGGCACTACAGGCTGCTTTGGAAAGGATTGGCGTAAACACACGCCTGCAAAGCGCCATCAAGCTCGACCAGGTAGCCGAGCCTTATATCCGCAGGCGCGCCATCCGCCACCTGGAGAAGGGCAGGGTAGTGATATTCGGTGCCGGTACGGGCAACCCCTACTTCACAACAGATACCGCAGGCTCGCTGAGGGCT
>JACFNS010000331.1:1507-3384 GCA_019454705.1 Taibaiella sp.
ATAGAAATAAAAGCGGATGTAATACTGAAAGGTACACGCGTAGACGGTATCTACACGGCTGATCCTGAAAAAGATGCAACCGCCACCCGCTACGACAAACTTTCTTTCAGCGATGTTATCAGCAAGGGTCTGAAAGTAATGGATATGACCGCCTTTACACTTTGCGAAGAAAACAACCTGCCGATTATAGTATTTGATATGAATACGCCGGGCAACCTGGCCAATGTGGTGAGCGGCAAGGCGGTAGGTACTTTAGTAAGCTAAGCCTTAGCGCATCCGCCTCTTTTTATTTTTCTCGTAATCTTCAAATACGAAACTGCCCAGGCCGTCCAGGCTGCTGTAAAATGCTTTGCCGTTATTTACCTCTGTAAAGTTGCGGACGAATGATTGCAGGTAGGGGTCGTTAGCTATCATGAAAGTGATAACAGGTATCTTCAGCCTGCGTAGCTGCCCTGCCAGATTCAGCGTTTTGTTCAGTATTTTACTGTCTATCCCAAAGCTGTTTTTATAGTATTTATTACCCACTTTCAGGCAGGTGGGTTTGCCGTCGGTTATCATAAATATCTGCTTGTTGGGGTTTTTGCGGCGGCGCAGTATATCCATCGCCAGTTCCAGCCCTGCCACAGTATTAGTATGATAAGGCCCAACCTGCAGGTAAGGAAGATCTTTCATTTCTATCTGCCAGGCATCGTTCCCAAATACCACTATGTCCAGTGTATCTTTTGGGTAACGAGTGGTTATCAATTCGCTCAGCGCCATGGCTACTTTTTTGGCGGGTGTTATCCTGTCTTCGCCATATAGTATCATGGAATGGGAGATATCAATCATCAGCACGGTGGATGTCTGTGTCTTGAAATCCATCTCGTGTATCTCAAGATCTTCCTGCTGCATATTCAGCTCGTCAATGCCACGATTGATATATGAGTTGCGTATGCTGCCCGAATAGTTGATCGCATCCAGACTGTCGCCAAATTCATAAGGCCTTGT
Organism: Taibaiella sp.; assembly: GCA_019454705.1. GTDB lineage: Bacteria > Bacteroidota > Bacteroidia > Chitinophagales > Chitinophagaceae > UBA5543. The sequence goes on from JACFNS010000331.1 coordinate 2,495, forward strand.
TTCGGGGTTCAGTTCATCACCATTCCCGGTTTTGAAAGTATGGTGGTTACCCCTCTTAGCTTTCTTCAGTTTGCCAAACACCTCTTCCAGCGAGCGTTGGCGGATTGTCTGTTCCGTCTTCCCGGTAATGGCATATGCCCCGTCGTTGGCATTCTCGCGCAGGTAGCCTTTTTCTTTCAGTTCTTCTATAAAGTCGCCTATGCCATAGTCATCATCTGTCAGTTTATATTCCCTGTCCAGTTGAGTCAACCAGTCCAATGCCTCGGCAGCATCGCCGTTGGTAAACTGCAGCAGCTCCATGAATGTATCCAGCAGCCGCTCAAAAGGCGGCTTTCTTTCCTCGGCAGTAAACTTTGTAAATAAAATACCCTTCATACCAGTATTAAAGTTACGTCCTTTGATGAAACGAGGGAATAAGCTTTGCTGATGATAATATATGTGGATATATTATAAAAAAATCCGCCCTTTTCGGGGCGGATTTGTATTACGCATTAATCACTAAAATACATCTTAGCTGCAACCCGTGGTAGTGCCGCAGTTAGGGCACATATAGCAGGTGCCGTTGCGCAGGGTAATGTTTCCGCAGTTGCGGCATACAGGCGCATCGGCGCTGGTACCCATCATCTTTTTGATGTCGGCAGTGTTCTGTGCAGCCACGCCTACCGCTTTGGGTGCGGGGTTTACATTCTTCTGCTTTTGTGTTGCAGGTGGTGTTATGCGTACTTGCGACAGTTCCTGCTTGGCTGCTAAGTCTTCTGCGTGTATCCTTTCCGGGTCTTGTACATGCACCAGGTCGGTACGGTCAAGATATTCATACGCCAGCAGTCGGAAGATGAAGTCAAGCACTGAAGTAGCCGATTTGATATTCGGGTGGTCAACAATACCGGCCG
>JACFNS010000332.1 GCA_019454705.1 Taibaiella sp.
ATAATAATCAATTGACTGTAACTGCGGTTTGCCGCCAGCGTCTGTCAGCAACCAACTACTGCGGGTATAATCTTTTGTATGCCAGTCGTATTGATACCGGTAGGCATTTTTCAAATCTGCACGGGGTATAACCAGCGTGTCAGTCGGAGGTAGCACCAATTCCATAATATGCGGTTGTGTCCCTGTGAGTATATCCAACCCGCTGAATGTGATATATACGGAATCCGGGACCTGGTTGACGATAACAGCTGTAGCATTACCCTTAATACCGTCGGGCGGAGGGGTGTTTACCGTTTCTTTCTTCTTGCAGGAGAAAGTAAACCCAATGGTTGCCAATGTGAGTATAGCTGTTGTCAGGCGCATAATGCTAAATTAGGGAGTTTCAACTGATAGAGAACGTGCAGGAGCGGGAATTATTGTTGATATATCCGCTACAATGATAAAACCCCGCTCTGTGAGCGGGGCCGTGTGTGTTTGTTTTGTTTGATTAAACGTCTTCTCAAAGCAATGTAGTAGGGCAAACGTATTCTGAAACATCAAACTTGCCTGTTTCTTTTATCGCCCCGAAACCTCCTTCTACATTGATGAGGTTGTCAAAACCACGTGCCCTGAGTATTGATGCAAATATCATAGAACGATACCCGCCGGCACAATGCACATACCATGTTTTATCTTTATCTACTTCCGACATATTGTCGTTGACATAATCAAGTGGTACATTTTTAGCGCCTATTATGTGTTCGCTATCGTATTCGCTCTTTCTGCGCACGTCCATAATATCTACATGGCCATCCTGCGCCAGTGATGCGAATTGTTCAGCACTTATCGACCTGATAGCATCTGTATCTTTGCCGGCGCTTTTCCAGGCATTATACCCGCCTTGCAGGTAACCCAGCACATGGTCGTAACCAACGCGCGCCAGCCTGATCAGTACTTCTTCTATCTTATCTTCTTCAGCTATTACCAGTATCTCCTGTTGCACATCGGGTATCAGCGCACCTACCCATGGGGCAAAGTTGCCGTTAATGCCGATGTTTATGGAGTTGGGAATAAACCCTTTTGCAAATACATTCGCATCGCGGGTATCCAGCACTACTGCACCTGTTTCATTGGCTGCGGCTTCAAAAGCATCGGGACTTAGCGCGTGTTGGCCTCTTTCCAGCACCACATCTATACTCTCATACCCTTGCTTATTCATCATCACATTCATAGGAAAGTATTTTGGGGGAGGCGTAAGCCCTGTAGTTACTTCTTTTGCAAACTTCTCCCTTGTCATGGGTTGCAGGGCATAGTTTGTCTTCTTCTGATTACCCAATGTATCAGTAGTTTCCTTACTCATGTTCTTGCCACAAGCGCTACCGGCACCATGTGCGGGATAAACAATGATATCGTCTGCCAAAGGCATAATTTTATTGTGCAGGGAATCATACAGCGTTTCCGCTAATTGCTCCTGCGTCATGTTCGCCGCTTTCTGTGCCAGGTCTGGGCGGCCAACATCGCCTATAAATAAAGTATCGCCGCTGAACAGACCAATGTCTTTACCTTTCTCATCTGTGAGGAGGAAGCAGGCACTCTCCATAGTATGGCCCGGCGTATGCAATACTTTAATAGTTACATCACCTAATTTAAACACCTGGCCGTCTTCTGCGACCAATGCGTCAAAACCCGGTTGTGCAGTCGGGCCATAAACTATTTGCGCCCCGGTCTTCTTTGCCAGGTCAAGGTGGCCTGACACAAAGTCGGCGTGAAAATGTGTTTCAAAAACGTACATAATCTTAGCCCCGCTTTTCTCTGCACGCTCTATGTACGGCTGCACCTCGCGCAACGGGTCAACTACTGCTGCCTCTCCATTACTCTCTATGTAATAGGCACCCTGAGCAAGGCATCCGGTATAAATTTGTTCTACTTTCATAATGTTTATTTGTTAAGATTATTGTTCACCATTACCATCTATATCGTTTTCTTGGCGAGATAAAAGTCAATCATTTCATAATCGCTCTTTTCACGTTCTTCCATTTCTTCTACCGTTTTGGGTGGAGGCACTATTACTTTGTCACCCGGCTCCCAGTTAAGCGGTATGGCCACTTTATACTTGTCGCTGGTTTGCAATGCATCTAACACGCGTTTTATCTCTGCCATATTGCGGCCGACATTCAACGGGTAGTACATGATTAACCTGATTTTGCCTGTGGGGTCTATGAAGAATACCGCACGCACCGCTGCAGTTTCACTCTCGCCAGGTTGCAGCATACCATATAGTTTTGCCACCTTCATATCTATATCCGCTATGATGGGGAACTTCATGAGTATGCCCAGGTTTTTCTTTACGTTATTTACCCATGCTACATGCGAGTGTATGCTGTCAATACTCAGCCCTATCAGTTTTGTATTCTTCGATGCGAAATATCCTTCTTCGGTTGCAAAGGCAGACAGCTCTGTGGTGCATACCGGTGTAAAATCTGCCGGATGCGAAAACATGATTACCCAATGGTCTTTGTTGTAATCACTGAATTTCAGTTTACCGATTGTTGTCAGCGCTTCAAAATCAGGCGCCTGGTCGCCGATACGCGGCATGGTCATTACTTCATTCATGTCTCTTATGTTTTATAATTTTAACGAAACTACTTTATTATTCATCTGTAACTTATGACTATTGTCAGCATTAATTTTGACAATTGTCAGGTAAGCAACGACAAGCAAAAATGAACAGTTTTGCGCATGATAAATGACACCTTTGTTACAGATAGCTTAAAACTGCGATTGTGTAACATTTATTACCTTCTTTGAACATGATAATGCGGATATTTGCATAACATACATTCAAAACCTATTGAACAATGGCTCAAAGTTTTAATGACCTGATAAATGCTGACAAACCCGTACTGGTGGATTTCTCGGCGGAGTGGTGCGGCCCATGTAAAATGATGGCACCGATATTGTCGGAACTAAAGAACAAAATCGGGGCAAGGGCAAATATTATCAAGGTGGATGTGGACAGGAACAGGGCTGCCGCGCAGGCTTATCAAATATCGGGGGTGCCTACGCTGATACTGTTTAAAAACGGGCAGGTAATATGGCGACAGAGCGGCGTGGTGCCTGCTCATCAATTACAGAAAGTGATTGAACAATACGCTTAATTAATAAAACTACAAACAAGAATATTCAATGAAAGGAATGATGAACAAGACAGTTGTTTTAGCAATAGTATTATCCCTGGGGTTTTTCGCCTGCACCTCATCTCCTAAAGGCAATGTATTGACACCCCATGCCTTCAAAGCAGGGAGGAACGATAAAAAAGACGAAATATTGCTGGATGTACGCACAGCGGACGAGTACAAGGATGGACATATTAAAGGTGCATTAAATATTGACTGGTATA
>JACFNS010000333.1 GCA_019454705.1 Taibaiella sp.
CTTTACCTTTTCAATTTCAGCCAGCATAGCCTCTTCCATCACGCTTGGTTCTACACCCATGTTGGTGATGCCGTACATAAAGGCCACACCGGGGTCTTCGTTAGGCACCATGAATGCGCCTACAGCCAGGCCTTTCTGCTGTTTGTCCACCAATTCCTTCTGGAAACGTGAGCTCTGGCCTTGTGACAGCATTTGTGTCAACAAAGACAGTGCATACCAGTCGTCAGTGCCCATTTCAGGAGTATGGTATGCTATTACAACAGCCGGTAATTGTACGTTGTCGTAAAATTCAACACGCTTTTCAGCAGTTTGTTTTGGTTCTACTTCTGTAGGGCGGGGGATAGCTTTGGTGCCACGTGGAATGCCACCGAAGTATTTTTCTATCATCGCCTTTGTAGCTTTGATGTCTATATCACCACCTATAGCCAGGGTAGCATTGTTGGGTACATAGAAAGTCTTGTAGAAATCCATGAACTCTTCAATCTTTGCCTGGTCTATATATTGCTCCTTACCTATGGGCGACCAGCGGTACGGGTGCTTGGTAAACGCGTTCTCGTATACTACGTTGAAAATCTGACCGTAGGGGGTATTGTCGTAACGCTGCTTCTTTTCTTCTTTCACTACTTTACGCTGTGTTTCCACCCCTGTAGCATCTATCTTGGCATGCAGCAGGCGTTCCGATTCCATCCACAGTGCCAGCTCCAGTTGGTTGGAAGGCAGCACCTCGTAGTAGAATGTACGGTCTTGCGAAGTGTTGGCGTTAATTTGTCCGCCGGCACTCTGTACCAGTTTCATGAATTCGCCACGGTCAATATTCTCAAAGCCTACAAACAGCAGGTGCTCGAAAAAGTGCGCAAAACCTGTACGCTCGGGGTGCTCGTTTTTAGAGCCAACGTGATACATGATAGATACAGCTACTATAGGCGTAGAATGGTCTTCATGCAGGATTACGTGCAGCCCGTTGGGCAGGTCGTATTCCGTGAACTTGATGTTGCCTTTTGCATCGGCGTCTTGTGCCAGCAGGCCTGCGCTTATCAAAAGCGGGAAAAAAGCTTTAAGCCTCATAGATATAATATTATTAGATTTTGGTTGCAAAAATAATGTTTCATGCTGTATAGCAGGCAGTTAATAGTTCTTAACAAAAATAAAATCCCCTGAAATCTAACCTCGTTTATGCATTTTTGCACAAATTTTCGGGATGATAAATACTGTTTTGTTTGATATGGATGGCCTGCTGCTGGATACAGAACCCTTGTGGGGCGAGTGTATGCTGCGTATAGCAGGCAGCCACAAGATACCCATTACTGCTGATAAATTCAAGGAAACCACCGGGCTGCGCATATACGAGGTAACGGACTATTGGGCACATAAATATCCCTGGCAAGGCAGCAGCAGCCAACAAGTGGCCGACGAAATACTGGATGATATAATAGAATGCTCAAAGGAACGTGGTACGATATTGCCGGGCGTAGTACAGTCGCTGGAACTGCTGAAAGCTAATGATTATAAGGTTGGGCTGGCATCTTCATCACCTATGCGTATGATAGATGAACTCATTACCCACTTCGGGCTGAAAGATTATTTTGACACAATCATTTCTGCAGATGTGGTGGAACTTGGAAAACCGCACCCTGCCGTATTCCTGCACGCAGCTAAAGAACTGGGTGCAAACCCCTTGCAATGCGTAGTGCTGGAAGATTCGGTGAATGGGATGCTTGCAGGTAAAGCCGCCAGGATGAAGGTTGTTATTGTGCCGGACGTATTACATTATCACAAACCGGAATTTATATTGGCCGACGCCAAGTTGACCAGCCTTGAGGAGTTTGACCTGGAGCTGTTGAAAGCGTTGTAAATAGCCATTAGTGAATAAATAATTAAAAAGGGTGCATATAACGCACCCTTTTTGTTCAATATATTGCCGGAAACTACCTGCTATAGTTAGGCGCTTCTTTAGTTATCACTATATCGTGGGGGTGGCTTTCCGCCATACTTGCCGATGTAATGCGTATGAACTGTGCATCGTTTTGCAGTGTTTTCAGGTCTTTGGCACCGCAGTAGCCCATACCTGCCCGCAGGCCACCTACAAATTGCTGTGTGATTTCGCTCAAAGTGCCTTTGTAAGGTACGCGGCCAACTATCCCTTCGGGAACCAGCTTTTTGATATCAGCTTCATTATCCTGGAAGTAACGGTCTTTTGAGCCTTCCTGCATAGCCTCTACAGAGCCCATACCGCGGTACGATTTGAATTTACGTCCTTCGTATATAATAGTCTCGCCGGGGCTTTCTTCTGTACCTGCAAAGATGGAGCCTGCCATGATAGCTGATGCTCCCGCGGCCAGTGCCTTTACCATATCTCCGGTATAGCGGATACCACCGTCTGCTATGACGGGTATATTGCTTCTTTTCAACGCAGTGGCTGCTTCCATTATTGCGGTTAGCTGTGGTGCACCCGCGCCTGTCACCACGCGTGTAGTACAGATTGAGCCAGGGCCTACACCTACTTTTACAGCATCTGCGCCTGCATCTGCCAATGCTTTGGCTCCCGCGGCGGTGGCTATATTGCCTCCTATTACCGGCAGCTTTTTGAATGTCTTTTTCACCAGCTTCACCATATCCAGTACACCTTTTGAATGTCCGTGGGCACTATCGAGGGTAATAATATCGACACCTGCGGCAATAAGTGCTTCTACACGTTGCAGGGTATCGGTTGTAATACCCACAGCAGCACCCACCAACAGGCGGCCGGTATTGTCTTTTGCAGCATTAGGGTGGCTCTTCAGGTGCAGTATGTCACGGAAGGTAATCAGCCCTATCAGTTTGCCTGTTTTATCTACTATCGGCAGTTTCTCTATCTTATGTTTTTCCAGTATGTTTTCCGCTTTGGCCATATTGGTGCCCAGCGCAGCGGTTACCAGGTTGTCTTTAGTCATTACTTCCCTGATGGCTTTGCGCATGTTTTTTTCAAAACGCAGGTCGCGGTTGGTAAGGATACCTACCAGTTTATTGCCTTTTTCTACTATGGGAATACCGCCAATCCTGTTGTCACGCATCACTTTTACAGCATCAGCTACTGTGGCATCGGGGGTCAGTGTTATGGGGTCAGTTATCAGCCCGCTTTCGCTGCGTTTTACTTTGCGCACCTGCTCTGCCTGGCGCTCAATAGTCATATTCTTATGCAAGATGCCTATTCCGCCTTCACGGGCCAGCGCTATGGCCAACGGGGCTTCTGTTACCGTATCCATAGCCGCCGACATCATAGGGATGTTCAGCTTTATGTCTTTTGTCAGTTGGATGGATGTGTTTACCTCGCGCGGTAGCACCTCAGAGTAGGCGGGTGCCAGCAATACATCATCGAAAGTAAGGCCTTCGCCGTAGAAT
>JACFNS010000334.1 GCA_019454705.1 Taibaiella sp.
AAGCGTGTGATATAGCTGCGAGTATTATTAAAACTATCTTTTTCATAAAAGCCGTTTTGTATAGCTAACAACAAAACCATTATTATGTTTAATTTTTATAGAATATTAACGTCTGTATCTTTGAGAACATTAACATTTATCATGTAACTGATACAGCCAAACGATTAACTTTACACACGGAATAACAAAAGATCTGAATGGAAATAGTCGTCATTATCTGCCTTATTTTGCTCAACGGCGTTTTCTCTATGAGTGAAATCGCTCTCGTTTCAGCCAAAAAATACAGGTTGGAGAACGCAGCAAAAAAAGGCAATGCAAATGCAAAACGCGCCCTGGAACTGGCTAACAACCCTAACCGCTTCCTCTCTACAGTACAAATGGGCATTACACTCATCGCTATACTTACGGGTGTGTTCAGTAGCGATGATTTGCAAACCGACCTTGAAAACTCTCTGGCTAATATCTCTCTCTTCCGGGGCAATGAGAAAGCTATAGCTGTGACCATAATCGTTACAGTGGTCACCTTCGTAACGATTGTCTTTGGCGAATTAATACCCAAACGTATTGGCCTGCTGTTTCCTGAAAAAATAGCCACCGTTATGGCAGGTCCTATGAATGTACTGTCCGTCATTACACATCCCTTCATCTGGCTGCTTACCCGCACCAACGACTTATTCCTGTTTATATTCGGTGTAAAGTCTAAAAAAGAAACGCAGGTATCAGAAGAAGAGATAAGGTCAATCATTCAGCAAAGTACAGAAGGGGGTGAGGTGCAGGAAATAGAACGGCGTATTGTGGAGCGTGTTTTCTCGCTGGGCGACAGGCGGGTGAGTGAGTTGATGACACACCGTACCAAAATAGTATGGCTGGATATTAAAGACAGTTCGGAGGAGCTGCGCAGGAAAATAAGCGGAGAGATTCACTCCGTATATCCCGTATGCGACGGCAGCCTGGATAAGATGCTGGGCATAGTGAGCATCAAAGAGCTTTTTGCCAAAGAAACTACGCTGGACACCCTGGCACTCACCAAACACCTGAAAAAGCCATTGGTACTGCATGATAACACACCGGCATACAGGGCGCTGGAGGGATTCAGGATAGGTAAACTACACCATGCAGTGGTAGTAGATGAATATGGCTCGGTAGAGGGGGTTGTGTCTATGGACGATGTACTGGACGCACTGGTGGGCGACGTATCTGAAATGGGGCAAGAAGACTATAAAATCAGCCAGCGGAAGGATGGTACCTGGCTGGCCGATGCGCAATACCCCTATTTCGAAATGCTGCATTATTTTAATATATCTGATGACGACCTGCCGCCCAATGAGTTTAATACTATCGGCGGGCTGATACTGGATAAACTAGGGCGCATGCCTAATATAGGTGATGAGATAACCTGGCATGGATACGCCTTTGAGATAATAGATATGGACGGGCTGCGCATTGATAAAGTACTCATCAGGCAAATGACCGAAGAAGAAGATGATGAAGCTGAAGAATAAGGCTGATATAACATACTCTACTCACTATCAATAAATTACAGGATACAACTACCCGCTGAAATTTGTTAACGGCTTGTTGCCTGTTTGCAAATCGGGCGTTAACCGAAAGCGTTTTTTGGGATATGGGGGCTTCGTGCCCCCATCTTTGTATCACCAACCGAGCAAGCTACTTGCGAGCTCATGAGGGACAAACAAAAAAGACATAATAACCCGAATAATAACAAACAAAACAACGCAAACAGACAAACAGCAAACAAAATGAAAAAGATCGCAATTTTCGCAGCTATCCTCAGTTCAATCGGTTTCGCAGCTAACGCTCAAAACCAATCAAACCAATCAAGCTCTGCTTCTCAAACAGTGCAACTGTCGCTGAGCAATGCAATAGAAATCACTTTTACTGGTAACAACAGCGCTACTGGTGCTGACGTAAACATCCCATTCACTACTGTGAACGACTACGCCAACGGTGTTGAGTCTGACGCACAGGAACTGAAAGTACGTTCTAACAAAAACTTCTCTGTGGCTGTTAAAGCTAACGCAGGTGAGTTCTCTTATACAGGTAACACTACTCCTGCTCCTGAAATGCCCGTAGAAGGTGTACTGGCTGTAAAAGTAACAGCTAACGGTACTGGTGGTAACATAGCAGGTTCTTTCAGCGAGTATGCTACTTTAACTTCAAGCAACCAGGACCTGATAACTGCTGCTGACCGTGGTGGTAACCAGACCTTCAGTGTAAAGTATAAAGCTACTCCCGGTTTCGCTTACCCTGCAGGTACTTACGCTGTAGATGTAGTGTACACAGCTACACAGGAATAAGATATATAAAGGATATAGGAGAGAAAGTGCCAACATCGGATCTTTTTCATCCTTATAAGATGGGCCCCTGTTGAGGGGCCTTTCTGTTTATCGGCATTTTTAACCCACAATTACTATTATACCGCATTGCTTCCTACATAGGTTTACTTTAACAGCATTAAGCTTGTATATAGACGTTAATTATTTAGTTTAGCCAAGTAAAATACATTCAGATGAGGAGCTGGTTAATTATAGCATGTATAACGGCGATATTTTCTCAACAGGCACAGGCGCAAGACAAGGCACGGGAACTGGACAGCGTGGTAGCGCACTGGACGGCACTGGCCAAATATAGCGGCACTGTGCTTGTGGCACAAAAGGGTAGAATATTGCTGCACAAAGGCTACGGGCTGAAATCGCACCACCAGGAGAAACAGCCCGATGAAAACACCCTGTACGTCACCGGCGGCCTCACCGAAATGTTTACCTCAGCCCTGATTTTCAGGCTGCAGGAAGAGGGTAAATTATCCATCATCGACACCATAGCTAAACACCTGCAGGGCTTCCCATTCGGCAACAAGGCCACTATTAAACACCTTTTGTCTCACACATCGGGCATACACGATTACATGTCAGACGATGCACTGTACAATTCAGGTCTGACCACCTCAAGAGAAAGAGCGGAAATACTCAACATCTTCAGAGATAAACCATTGGCATTTGAACCCGGAAAAGCATTTCGTACATCCGCATCCGACTATTACCTGCTGGGCATGATAGCTGAAAAAGTAACAGGCATGACTTATTATGATGCTATGCGTAAATATGTCATCAACCCGCTGGGTATGGACAATACCGGTTTCGACTATGGGCGATTCGCCAGTTGGGACAAGTCTCAAGGATACTCTATACTCAATAACCAGAGGCTATTGCCCGCCTTCGCTATAGACTCAACCATCAGTTACGCTTCTGGTAGTATGTTTACCGGCAGCAAAGGAATATACAAACTGGCGCAGGCTATGCTGGAAAACAAACTACTGAAGAAGAGTACTTGGCAAACTATTACTAAACCACAACA
>JACFNS010000335.1:0-137 GCA_019454705.1 Taibaiella sp.
TGTTCCGAAATGTTCCCATGTTCTTCGATAAGAGTTTCGTCCTGCGCGAGTATTCCTCCCCCGGCTCGTGCCTCGCCACCCCCTCTCCCGAAATGGTCGGGACAGGCGGCTGGGGACAGTGTTGTTTGTTCCAAATT
>JACFNS010000335.1:147-3361 GCA_019454705.1 Taibaiella sp.
GTTCCCTTGTTCTGCCGTTAATTTTTTTCGGGTGCGGGGGAGCATGACGAGGCCGGGAGGCAGGTCGGGATTGACGGGGGCGGTGGGGTCGTCGCATGGACGGCCGTCTATATAGACATTGAATTGCGACAGCTTCGGGTCGGCGAGGTTGCGGGCACGGTTGCACCTGTCTTCTATACGTCCGTCAGCTTCTATAGCCTTCATGATTTCGCGGGGGTGCGGGTCTTCAAACAACATGCGGTAGCGGTCGCCGTCTTTTATATAACGGCATACTTTTATTTCGCATTTGGCTATGCGGGCCAGTATCTCCCGTTTGTCCATGATGCTGAGCAGTTTTGTCTTCTGCTGTTCGGTGTACAAACGGTAAGCATCGGTATAAGCCTGGTGCCGTATCTGCGCTGTGGCCTCTTCTATTTCTGCTGATACATCCGGGTGATGCCGCAGCAGCCGTTCGGCCGATTTCCGGGCACTTTCCTCGTCTGTACATTTGGGATAGGCCTTTTGATAAGCCATTGTCTTGTCGCCGTGTTTGATCATCTCGATGATGAAGGCCTGGTGTTGTTGTTTCATGGTTATTTTATTTATGATTGGTGATTTATGATTTTTGATTGGGGATGGTGGATAATAGATGTTTGTTGGCGGTTGTCTGAATCAGTCCCGATAGCTATCGGGAGCGTAGGATTTTATTCAATGTTTCTACAACCCCTCATAGGCGATACTTTTGTAATTTTATCCAAAATTACTACAGCAAATATACATTATTTATGACATTGATGCAAATGTTTTTTTTGACCGGGAGGCTCAGACCGGTGGCGAGGGGTGTATTTTACCAGTCTCTGTGTTGTACGGTTCTAGGATTTTGGTTTTCCTATTAACAGTTGAACGCCAAAATTGACTTGCCAATAATCAAAGCCTTGCCTAAGCATAAATGAAGAAGACTGTCCCTGATTGCCAAGGTAGTCGTAACTGCTTTCAGAAAAATAGAAGTTCATAGAACTATAGGAAACGTACCTGACACCGGCACATATATTGAGGCGAGGTATAATATTCTTGTGGAGCATAAGTCCTGCATTGAAAGAAAAAGCAGATGGCACCCGGCTATCATCATATTTTACAGAGATAGTGTCCGTATAATTACTATTCATTTCCTTTCTCCCTGTGACGAACCGCTTTTCCTCGTCAAGCCCTGCGAATACAATACCTGCATTGGCAAAGGGCTCTACTTCCAACCAGCGCATCTTGTATAACCAGGATATACCTGTGTGAAGATTGTGGAACAGGGTACCACCAATATGCATTTCAGTATTTATATAATATCCATCCTGCGAATACCTGTTATTTACCTGTGTTGACATTGCCCCGGCATCCAGGTTGAAAAATGTCAAATCATAACCTGTAAAAACATACAGGTTGCGGGGCAAACGCCATGAAAGTGCAAAATTTAAACCCCAACCATCTGTAGCCTGTCCCAGGATATAGCTTTGATTGGCGCCACGCCTGAAATTATCGCCCGGATGTGCATAAGCAAGACTATGGTGCAACCGGTGTGGATGGCCCTTCTTATTAAAAGCTGTAGCTATTGATGGTAATATGATCAATATGGAGATTAGTAATCTCTTCATGGCACAATACTTAATGGTTGTGTAGTTACCTCTATTGTTTTTCCGCTATTGAATAATATCCTGGCTGTATATACTACTACCTGCGCCTGTTGAGGCGCCTGTAATGCATAAAAGCGGAATGCGCCGTCTGCCATTTCTCCTATATAATTATAATCTCCCACCGGGGGCATTTTAAAATATTCATTCAACTCCACTCCTGCCGGGTGTATATCGTCATAGGGTATATCCGCAACAATGGAAACAAATTTTACGGAATCTATAAGACGGCCCTCGGTTTTCTGTTTGCAAGTGAAAGCATATGCAGCGTTAAAGAATGACTTGGGTGGAGATTTAAAACATACTGCATCTTCATGTTGCAGTTGCAATTCCAGTATCAATGCTCTGCCGGGAATACTCTGAGCGCCTGCAGGAACAGGTTCGGTACCGGAATTATCGTAGGGTGTCAGTGTTGCACTACTTACATTAACACAGTATTGAATGGCATGGCTATTATCCTTGCAGCCACAACAGCCCGAGAGTGACATATAAATAGCAAAGGCAAACCAAAGCAAGGAAATACAGGTAGCTCTTCTGAGCATAGGTTTTATTTTTTGTACCCTGTACAAAGATTATGCCATAAGGTATATGGGTTTTGAGCAGGGAGTGAACATTTTTTGAATCTTAATTTTAAGCGGGATGTTAAGACCAGTGGGTGCGGGAGTTTTTCCCCCTATCCCCCTAAAGGGGAGACTAATCTTGCAAACAGGTGTATTTAATTGAGCAGGATGCCCGGACCAGTGTGGGTTTGTTTTTTGACATCCCTATTCCTGCCAATACTCTCTTCCTTCAGGATAAGTACGATAACCTATGATGCCTGCACCTTGAGCGATATATATTTTATCCATCCCTATTTTATCCGCTTCTTTATCAGCTATTGTGATATCAGTAATGTTTCTGTAATTTCTGTTGTTAACATTCCATACATCAAAATGCTCACTACTATACCCACTGTTGTAACTACCGGCCAAAGTCAGTTTATCACCACCGGTGCCTAAAATTATGGGCCTAACCATTGTCCTGAAAGTCATGTTTATACCGGCAAAATAATGGTTATTATTATTATCAATGTCATGCTCCACTACATGAAATAGCCTTAAGGGTATTTGTTCCTCCAAAACAGAGTCTGTTAAGGTCTTTCTTTCTCCATTTATCTCGCACGAGTATTTTTTACCCAGGAAACGGTCTTTTTCTATTTCATGCTCCTGTGTGTAGTATTCCTGCTCTATGGTAAACATTTCCTGCCTGCCATCGCTACTAATGAACTTGTAGGTGACACCGGTTTGGTATGGAAACCAGGTATTGAGCGTAGTATCGTCAAAAGCGGGGCAAGTCCTTGTTTTTTTGCAAGCGCTAACAGCCAGTATTATCATCAATGCGAGTATTGCAGTTGTATATTTCATAGGATATTATTTTAGTGTTTTACTGCTCTTTCCAGTATTCCTTTTGTTCGGGAAAAGTACGGTAGCCTAATATACCCTGGCCTTTGGCAATATATATATCTTTCAATCCACACCTGGCTGCCTCATCTTCATCCGTAATAGTTATTTGTATTA
>JACFNS010000336.1 GCA_019454705.1 Taibaiella sp.
TGAGTATGCCAATGGCGGCGTTATTGAATAATGCCTTGAGTTCTTCGTTATTGTTATTGGTTTCAGTCTTTTGCATGTGCTGCCCCTACACGGTGGTGCAAGTGTGTTGTGTTGTGTAGTAAAGTTAAAAAATCTCCGAAACAATTACTTAATTCAGATTGCACAAAAAAACAAAGGCTGCCTGCTGGCAGCCTTTGCAAGTATATTTCTAAAGCTCACTATGGGAATATACCCAGCTCTTCATAAGCCACGCCCACTTTGTTGATAGACACAACAAATGCAGCGGTACGCATGTCGTTGATGCCCAGTGTCAGCATCATATCGCGTATCTCGTGGTAAGAGTCAATCATAGTATCTTCCAGGCCTGAGTAAATCAGGTCCACCTCATCCGGCCCGTGCAATATCTGGCGGCGTTCTATGTCTGTTACTTTCTTGCCTGTCAGTGCTTCTACAGATTGCAGTATCTGAGTATTCTGGTTTTCGCTGAAACGCTTGTCCATACGGCCGAAACGTACGTGGCTCAGGTTTTTCAACCACTCAAAGTAAGAAACGGTTACACCACCTGCGTTGATGTACATATCGGGTACGATGATGCAGCCTTTGGCCAGCAGTATTTCGTCAGCTTCAGGTGTCAGCGGACCGTTGGCTGCTTCACCTATTATTTTAGCTTTAACCCTTGCAGCGTTACCACCGTTGATAACATTCTCAAGAGCGGCAGGTATCAGGATGTCGCATTCCATTTCCAGCGCATCTGCACTGTTAGGTACATCAGTAGCGCCAGGGTAGCCTAGTATCGATTTGTTTTCTTTACGGTAGGCCACTACTTTGTCGGGGTCCAGTCCATTGGGGTCGTAAATAGCGCCTTCATATTCTGCCAGGCCCACTATTATCGCACCACCTTCGTGGAAGAACTTGGCGGCGTGGTAACCCACGTTGCCCAATCCCTGTACGATTACTTTTTTACCTGCCAGTCCTGTAGTAAGGCCTACTTTCTGCATATCTTCTGCTATAGAACAAACCTCGCGTATACCGTAGTATACACCCAGGCCGGTAGCCTCGGTACGGCCACGCACACCACCTTGTGTTACAGGCTTACCTGTTACGCAGCCCAGTGAATCTATTTCGCCGGGTTTCAGGGAAGCGTAAGTATCCGCAATCCAGCTCATCTCGCGTGCGCCTGAACCGTAGTCAGGTGCGGGAACGTCGATGCCGGGGCCAATGAAGTTTTTCTTCACCAGCTCTGATGCATACCTGCGCGTGATTTTTTCCAGTTCAAAAACGGAATATTTCCTGGGGTCTATTTTGATACCACCTTTAGCACCACCGAAAGGCACGTTCACAATAGCGCATTTATATGTCATGAGAGCTGCCAGCGCCATCACCTCATCCTGGTTCACATCCATGCTATAGCGGATACCGCCCTTACATGGTAGCTTGTGATGCGAGTGCTGAACACGATATGCCTCTATCACCTCTATCTCGTTGCCTATACGTACCGGAAACTTCATCCTGTACACCGAGTTGCACGACTTGATTTGCTCTAGTATGCCGGGCTCGAAACGAGTGTATTTTGCGGCTTTGTCAAAGTTTTGCTCTACGCCGCGAAAGAAACTGTAATGGGCTGTATTTGTAGCTGTAGCTGTGGCTTCTCCCATGATTTTGTTTTGTTAAGAATGATTATTTGTTTTTTTCAATTTTGTTGATTTTGCGTTCTATTCTTACGAGGTATGCAATAATCCCCGCAAAGATAGTGGCTAATACTAAAACAACAACGTATATTTTACCATCTGTACGCATAGCATCGGCCATCTCGGGTTGGCTTTCCTGCGCTATTGCAGTTGCTGCATTCAGCAGGCTGAAAACTATGGTTAAAAAGGATACCTTTTCCATTTTATTGTTGTTTGTTGTTAGTCAATAAAAAATCATTGTCCTTCCTGTACCTGATAAGCTCAACGCGTATAATCAGGGTGCTTATCCACAGCCCCAGCAGAAACCAGCCGATAACGGCAGGGTAGAAGACCGTACGCATACGCGCGTCCAGGTCGTAAGCATTGAAGCCGGGGTTGCCGCCATTGCCGGGATGCAAGGAATCTACCATCCTGGGTAACACCCATATCAACGGTATCATCAGCGCAAAGGCGAAGATGTTGTACACCGAGCTGATTTTTGCGCGTTTTTCTTCATCACTTAGTCCGCCGCGCAGTATCATGTAGGCAAAGTAGATGAGCATGCATACTGCAGTACCCAGTTGCTTGGGGTCGTTGCTCCAGGGTTCGCCCCAGGTATATTTGGCCCATTCCATCCCTGTTACCATACCCAGTATGCTGAAGAAGATGCCCACTTTGGTGAGTACTACGGAGTTGATATCGTATTCGAGCCTGCCGGTGCGCAGGTACTTAATAGCATAGATAAATGCGCCAGTGAAGAGGAGGATCATAGTGAACCACATAGGTACATGGAAATACAGGTTGCGGATAGTTTCGTTGAGTATGTGCTGACGGGGTACAGGCATCAGTAATCCGCCGATGATTGCATATAAAACCAGGACAACACAAGCTACTTTCCACCAGGACTTTCGCATGGGCTCAATTAAAAATTTCAGCAAATGTAAAAGATATTATTATTCCTGCCACAGAAACGGGAATAGTATAATACCTAATATTATAACTAATATATCCAGAGCCAACAATACCAGCATCAGCTTCCACCAGCCGGGCTGGTAAACAGGTACTATGGCCTTTACTGCCAGCTTACTTAGTATCATCAGTATGGGTGTAGCCAGGGGGAAACCCAGTATGGCAATCAGGGCACTGTTGTTCTGTGCACGGGCGGCTATAGCCGACAGGAACGTGAATATCACGGCCAGGCTGATGCTGCCTACTGCGGTAACAGCTACAAACAGGCCAATTTGTACTAATGGAGCTCCAAGCATAATGTTGAATAGCAGCAGGGCTATACTGCTTACAGCTACCATCAGCAGGGTGCTGTACACCATCTTGGCCAGCAGGAAGTGTGAGGGTTTTACAATTGTATAATAATAACGAAAGCGGTTGGGGTGCTCCTGCAGGAAGCTTTTGGCTACCGAATTGACTGCTATGAATAATTGAGTAATCCAGAACAGGGCATTCCATATTTTGGCCTCGGGCTGCCCACTCATCATATATACCATAAATACTGTAGCGCCAACATATAATAGTACACCATAAAAAGTATGTTTCTGCCGCCACTCCAGCAGAAGGTCTTTATATATCAGCGTTGTTAGTTTTGATGCGGCCATGTCGTGGCAAAGGTAATATACCCGCAGGCTGTATGCTAATTTTAATGGATTGAGTTTCAACCACTACCTCTCATAA
>JACFNS010000337.1 GCA_019454705.1 Taibaiella sp.
ACTGTCTTACAAAACAGGCTGGGGCTATAGCGGAGACAAGCAAATACTGTGGGTAGTAGGTTTTGCAGAAAAGATAGAGCGTATGGAAGAGCATGAAAACTCCATGAACAAAAGTGATATGCGCCTTTACCCCTACTTCTTCGCTATGAACTTTGAGCTACCCAAAGCCGACAGCAGCAAAAACTGGGGACAGGTACGCATAGACATCCTGAAACAGGTACTGAGAGACTTCGGCGCTATTCCGGCAGAAAAAGCGGCATCTTAAAACAACCTCTTCAACACATTGTACACTACATGGGGCTTGCCCAGGGTGTAGAAATGCAATATCTGCGTATTGTTTTTCAGCAGGTCTTTGCACTGCTCATACAGCCAGTCCTCGCCTACTTTTTCGCAGGCTTCGGGTGTAGTAGCTTTCATCATCTCGTTATACAGGTCATTGGGTATCTCTGTATTGAAGATGCTGGGCACTACTGATAACTGGTTCTTATTATACAGCGGTTTCAGCCCGGGTATTATCGGGGCGTTAATGCCTGCATTTTTACAATTCTCTACAAACCTGTAATAGTGTTTGTTGTTGAAGAACATCTGCGTAGTAATATAGTCCGCGCCATGGTCTATTTTGCGCTTCAGGTAGTACAGGTCTATATCTGTATTGGCCGATTCAAAATGCTTTTCAGGATAACCTGCCACGCCTATACAAAAGTCAGTATTTACCCCGCCCAGTATATCATCTTCCAGGTACTCTCCTTTGTTCAGTTTTATTATCTGGTCCACCAGTTCCTCGGCATACCTGTGCCCGTTGGGGTGAGGTGTGAAAAACTTTTCGTGAGCGGCGGCATCACCCCTCAGCGCCAGTACATTTTTCACGCCCAGGAAGTTCAGGTCTATCAGGGCGTTTTCAGTCTCTTCTTTGCTGAAACCACCACATATCAGGTGAGGGATGGCCTCTACCTTATATTTGTTCATGATGGCGGCGCAAATGCCTACCGTGCCGGGCCGCTTGCGTATTTCCACGCTGACAAAACTGCCATCGGGGCGCTTTTTATACACCTGTTCGGCACGGTGATAAGTTACATTTACAAACGCGGGCTTGAACTCCATCAACGGGTCCAGCGTTTTATAGATAGATTCTATGCTTTTGCCCTTAGGAGGAGGCAATACCTCCAATGAAATAATGGGCCCGGGGTTGCCAGCTAAGTATTCAGTCAATTTCATACAGGACGCAAAAGTAAATATATTCAACTTCATTTATTCAAAAGAATTAGCAGCAATTTGGCACAAGTAATTGCGGGTACTTAGGCGCGGTTTGTTATTTTTGCCGCAAAGCACAGAACTATTGGATACCGCTAAAAGGAAAATAATAGCCAAAGGACTGGTAAAGCGCTACCGCAACCGTACGGTGGTGAACAATGTATCCTTCGAAGTAAACCAGGGCGAGATAGTAGGCATACTGGGGCCTAACGGTGCGGGTAAAACTACCTCCTTTTATATGGTGGTGGGGCTGGTGAAGCCTGACAGCGGCGAAGTGTACCTGGATAACATCAACATCACCAAA
The DNA here is from genome assembly GCA_019454705.1 of Taibaiella sp. Lineage (GTDB taxonomy): Bacteria > Bacteroidota > Bacteroidia > Chitinophagales > Chitinophagaceae > UBA5543. Next base: position 1,556 of record JACFNS010000337.1, read on the forward strand.
CTACCCATGTACAAAAGGGCGCAGATGGGGATTGGCTACCTGCCGCAGGAGGCATCGGTTTTCCGCAAACTGTCTGTAGAAGATAATATACTGGCTGTGCTGGAAATGACAAAGCTGAGCAAGGACGAACAGTTGGCCAAACTGGAATCGCTGCTGGAAGAGTTCAGGCTGACACATGTGCGCAAGAGCCCGGGAGACGTATTGAGCGGCGGCGAACGCAGGCGTACAGAGATAGCCCGTGCGCTGGCTGTTGACCCAAAATTCATACTGCTGGATGAACCATTTGCCGGTATCGACCCTATAGCGGTAGAAGATATACAGGGTATAGTGGCCAGCCTGAAGTTTAAAAACATAGGCATATTCATAACCGACCACAACGTGCAGGAAACACTGTCTATCACCGACCGTGCCTACCTGCTGTTTGAGGGTAAAATACTGAAAGCAGGCACTGCCGAGGAACTGGCAGCCGATGAGCAGGTGCGGAAAGTGTATCTTGGCCGCAACTTCGAGCTGAAACGCAAGGATTATTCGAATGTACAGGCGCGGTAGCGGAGTATAGGTTACCCGCAGAAATGATTATATTTAGCAGACTTTAAGAACTAACAGCAATAGGAATGAGCCTGATTAGTCCGGCATTGAAAGGATATATGATGTTGCGCAACAGCGCGATAGACAATTTTATGCTCAACCCCATAGATACCCAGAAACAGGTGTTCAACCATATAGTAGGTTCGGCACAGTTTACTGAATACGGGAAAAAGCATGGTTTTGAGCATATCAACAGCATTGCTGAGTTTAAGAAAAGTGTCCCGGTTAACGACTACGACTCGCTGAAACAATATATTGAACGTATATTACAAGGAGAGCAAAACCTGCTTTGGCCCTCGCAAATAAGCTGGTTTGCCAAATCGAGCGGCACCACCAGCGATAAGAGCAAGTTCATCCCCATCAGCAAAGAGTCGTTGGACGACAACCATTTCAAGGCGGGGAAGGACGTATTTGCTTTGTACTTCAGGCAGTTCCCTCAGTCCACATTCATGTCGGGCAAATGCTTAGTGATAGGCGGCAGCCACCAGATTAACCAATTGAGTGCGGATTCGTTTTACGGCGACCTGTCGGCTGTAATGCTGCAAAACCTGCCCCTGTACGGGCAAATGGTGCGCACCCCCGACCTGTCTATTGCCCTGATGGCGGAATGGGAAGAAAAGATTGAGAAGATAGCCCGTACTACCATCAACGAGGATGTGACCTATATAGCCGGTGTGCCTACATGGACCATCGTACTCATTAAACGCATATTGGAAATAACAGGGGCCAAAAACCTGCTGGAAGTATGGCCCAACCTTGAGGTGTATGTGCACGGCGGGGTAAGTTTTAAACCCTACCGCAGGCAGTTTGAAGAATATATCCCTTCCGAACAGATGCACTATGTAGAAACCTACAATGCATCAGAAGGTTTCTTCGCCGCGCAGGACGAGATAGACCGCGATGATATGCTCCTCTTCCTCAATCATGGTATTTACTACGAGTTTATGCCGCTGGAAGAATATGGGAAAGAGCAGCCTGAAACACTTTCGTTGCGGGAAGTGGAACTAAATAAAAACTATGCCCTGGTGCTGAACACCAACGGCGGCCTGTGGCGGTATATAGTAGGCGATACCATACAGTTTACATCAGCTAATCCTTACAGGATAAAAGTAACGGGCAGGCTGAAACACTTTATCAATGCCTTTGGCGAAGAGGTAATAGTGGACAATACAGACAACGCCATAGCTGAGGCCT
>JACFNS010000338.1 GCA_019454705.1 Taibaiella sp.
ATTACCCGCACATGTATTTACTACTCCCGCAGCCTGTAATCCGTTTACGTCTTTTACAGCAAGGTTGATAATGCCCGAAATCTGCCCACCGGTCACGCTCTTCACAGCGCTATTGATGATACCGGCAGCCTGAAGCCCGGTCATAGTATCGATAGTCGTATTTACTACTCCTGAAAACTGTCCACCTATAACCTTGCCAATAGATAAGTTGTACACGCTGGCCGCCTGCAGACCACTCACTCTGCCTTTCACTATATTGACGACACCGGCCATCTGCAAACCTGCAACAGAATCCATCACATGGTTATAGACACCGGAGGCTTGAAGTCCCACAGCGTTGCCGCCGGTAATATTAAACACACCGGCCATCTGCACGTACCGCACATCCCTCTTGTTAATGTTGAATATACTCGCCATTTCCAATCCATTGACACCCGCGGTATAACCGCCCAGCATATTGAAAGAAAAATTATTGACCATCTGCGTACTCATACGACCCTGCGAACTGAGCCCTGGAATAATAGAGCCCTGTACAGGCATATCCACAAAGAACTTACCGAGGTTCAAGCTTTGCATCCTGAGTTTGGAAGAGAGGAACACCTTGCCCAGCCATGTACCTTCTACAAAACTTTCTTTGCTGCTGATAACAACAGTATCCATTGAAATGGAGCGAGGATTGATAGTGACCTTTACCTCTTGGTCGACCCCGGGCTTAATGTTAACCAGGGTATCATTGTATAGTGATTTGCTTATATTAATACTAGTGGATGCTATTTTATCTCTAAGCTTTAATTTGAAATAGCCCTGGTCGTTGGTGAGTGAGGCTACTAACTGCCCCGCATCAAATACGCTTACATCCCTTACCCTTTCGCCTGTGAGGCCGTCAATCACATAGCCGCTTACATACCAGTATTGCCCTGCGGCCGGCGATTGTATAATCACATGGTTGGGTGTTTCTTTATATTCAAAACGGCCGGGCTTGAATATCACATCCAGTGCCTGGAGTACGGTTTTGTTCCATATATCTACATCTATAAGACTATCGGCAGGCACAATGCTGCTGTACGAGAAGTAAAAATTGCCCTGCCGTGCGATAATATCCAATACATCAGCTACCTTCTTTTGCTTTGCCTTGACAGATACCCCCTTGCTTAAATGCGACTGCGCCCCGCATAAAAGGGGGAGCAGTATAATTAATATAGTACTGAAAATTTTCGCCAACGGTTTCATTGCCTGTTCCTGTTATCTGAGTACTATGTTTTTTCCGTTCTTTTCCACACGCACGTTGAGCGTGCGGCTAATAACCTCCAGTACTCCATCCAAGTCCTGGTTTTTAAACGTGGTGGTTATCTCCATATCCTTCAGCCTGGCATCAGCTATTTCAATATTTACATTGTAGGCATCGTTCAATACATCTACCAGGCGCCATAGCGGTGTGTTGTTGCATACCAGTTCTTTAGTGCGGTAGTAGTTGTACAGTACGTCGTCCACCGCTTCCTTTACCGGCACCGCGCTGCTTTGCAATACGGTAGCTTTTTCGTTAGGGTTGAGTGTAACGGAATTTTTCTTTTTGCTTACCTCTACCACACCGGTTTCTACTATTACCTCCGTTTTCTCATCCGTAGTTTTTACGTTGAAGGATGTACCCACCACCTTGATTTTTGCATCGTCGGCTGTAATAATAAAAGGCTTATTCTTATCAGGTGTTACGTCGAAGAAAGCCTCCCCCTCCAGGATTACATCACGGGTATTACCGCTCATGCGGCTGTTATATTTCAGCACTGCACCTTTGTTCAGCGTAACTATAGTACCATCTGGGAGTGTTTCTACCTTTACCTCATTACCGGCCATCAGTTGGGTATTAGTACCCCATACCATATATCGCGCCATCCATACACCACCTATCATTAATACCAGTATCGCCGCCACACGCATCCAGTTGATGCGACGGCCAAGCGGTATTGTCTTAGTTGCAGGCTTCTCAGCAATAACCCTTTGCTGAAAACGCTGCCATGCCGCATTTTCGTCTATTGTGCTTGCTGCTGCCAGCTTTTTGCTGTTGTCCCATATCAGTTTGAAATCATTGAAGTACTTCCTGTTGCTGTCGCTCTCTTCTACCCATGCCAGCACCTCCGCCTGCTCTTCGGCTGTAGCCTCACCCAGCAGGTACTTTACCAAAAGGTCATCATTTATATGGCTCTGTTCTTTTTTCACTACCGGTTAATTTATCAGGGTTAATAATAACAGCCATACAACACTGATATAGTCTGCAAGTTTCGTTCTTAATATTTTCAGCGCCTTGCCCATCTGGTTCTCAACTGTTTTTACCGATAACCCCATTTTATCCGCTATCTCCCTGTATTTCAGCTCTTCAAAACGGCTGAGCTGGAAGATTGTCCGGCATTGTTCGGGCAAATCCGCCAGGGCTTCTGCTATACGGTGTTCCAGTTCTTTGGCCGTTGCCGTATCGGTGGCCTGGCCTGCTATACTGCCGTGGTGCACAGCATGCGCCTCGTATGTCATTTTCACTTTTTCATGCTTCACATAGTTCATACACTCGTTGTACACCGAGCGGTAGAGATAGGCAGGTACCGACTGCAGTTCGCCTATTTTCTCTTTTTTCTCCCAAAGCTTATAAAACACATTCTGCACCATTTCTTCCGCTTCGTCTTCATCTTTTAATATAGAGCAGGCATATGCATGCAGGTTTTTAAAATGTTCTTTAAAAACCTGTTCAAATACAAGGTTTATATCCTTTGTAATAGTTGTAGCACCGATATCCGGCATACTGTAAGTCGCTGTTTCGGGTGCAAAGATAACCGCTTGTTGCAAGACCTGCATATAGTAGTGACACTCTTCCCCGCAAATACCCCCATCCCGTTTTGAAAAAAAGTGCAAAAACAGGGATAATTTGTTAACCGCACCCCCCGGGACTTTAATTAAAAGCAATACCCGATCGTTACAACCATTTGATTTTAAACATGTTACATCCGACTTGTTAACTATTGTTAACCCAAGCCATATTTCTGTCGAAAAACATCTCGCAACAAAAACCCCGCCTTGTGAGCGGGGTATTATATACCATAAATCCAACAACCAATATTTTAGGCAGCCTGGCGGGCGCATAGGGCTTATTTATTTACAATAACAAATTTACGTATTAATACCCATATAAGCAACTTTAATTTCCTGTAACTCATAGGTGTAAATCACAATTTATTTCCACCTCGTCTATATCAGCCCCCATCTTTTTGTAGAAGCCTATCGCATTGGTATTCCAGTTGGATACCTGCCAGCGGACTTTTATGCAATTCTCCATCCTTGCTTTATCTATG
>JACFNS010000339.1 GCA_019454705.1 Taibaiella sp.
TGTTGTTTGGTGCCGATGGGGCATTCTCGGCCCTGCGCAACAGCTATACTTATATGGACAGGGTGGACGCCCGCCATTTTTACCTGAAGCATGGCTACAAAGAACTGTCTATTCCTCCTGATGCTGCAGGCAACCTGCAACTGGAAGAGAACGGGCTGCATATATGGCCGCGCAAAAACTATATGATGATAGCGCTGCCGAATACAGATGGCAACTTCACCTGCACCTTGTTCTTCCCGTTTGAGGGCAGCCCTTCTTTCGAAGAAATAAATACGGAGGAAAAGGTAATGGCATTCTTTAAGGAAAACTTCCCCGATGCGGTGCCTAAGATGCCTACACTGATAGAGGATTTCTTTACCAATCCAACGTCGTCGCTCATCACTACCATGATAGAGCCATGGCACAATAAAGACAAGAGCGCATTGATAGGCGATGCTGCCCATGCTATTGTTCCTTTTTACGGGCAGGGCATGAATGCGGGATTTGAAGACTGCACGATACTGGCGGGGCTGATGGACAAACACGGCGACGACTGGGCCACTATACTGAAAGTATATGACGATATGCGCAAGCCCAACGGCGATGCCGTGGCACAACTGGCGCTGAACAACTTCATAGAAATGCGCGACAAGGTTGCCGATGCAAAATTCCTGGAGCGCAAGAAAATAGAGAAAGAATTGGTGAAACGTTATCCCCAACAGTTCATATCCGTTTACGAAATGGTATCTTTCAGCCATACGCCGTATAAAACAGCCATCAGCTGTACCGAAGCACAGGATGAATTGCTGGGTAAGATTATGGCGCAGGGCGATTTTTTCAAGAACATAGAACAGCAGGATTTTCAACAGCAATTAGATAAATGGGTGGCGGACTATCATCAGTCCGTTCAGCAACTGGACTTCGGGAATGGGTAATGACAAGAGGTGGACGTTAAAGCAGGCTGACGAATCATGGATAAAAGAACTGCATAGCTCACTGCGCATCAGCCCTATATTATGCAGGCTGCTGGCCGTGCGTGGCATTAAAGATTACGACAGCGCCAAAACGTTCTTCCGCCCCGAACTATCGCAACTGCACGACCCCTACCTGATGAAGGGCATGAAGCAGGCCGTAACCCGCATTACAGACGCCATAGAGTGGCATGAGAAGATAATGGTGTACGGGGACTATGACGTAGACGGCACTACCGCTGTAGCATCTATGTATTCTTTCCTGCGCAGCCAAAACAAAGGAGATATCACATACTACATACCACACCGCTACCGCGAGGGTTATGGTGTATCGAAAGCGGGCATTGACTATGCGCATGAGCATGGTTATACCCTGATGGTAACGCTGGACTGCGGTATCAAATCGGTAGAGCTGGTGAAATACGCCAAAACGCTGGGTATTGATGTGATAGTTTGCGACCACCACACACCTGACGCCACACTTCCGCCGGCATTTGCCATACTCAATCCCAAGCAGGCAGATTGCCCTTATCCATATAAGGAACTATCAGGCTGCGGTATCGGTTTCAAACTGATATGCGCACTGGCACAGCAATGGAAATTGCCAGAAGAAACAGCCTACCAATACCTGGACCTGGTAGCCACCAGCATAGCGGCAGATATAGTGCCTATAGATGGTGAAAACAGGGTGCTGGCGTATTATGGTTTGAAGAAAGTAAATGAAAACCCATCGGCAGGCATCAGGATACTGAAGCAACTGGCGGAAGTAAAGAAAGACCTTACCATATCGGACCTGGTATTTGTAATAGGCCCGCGTGTAAACGCAGCCGGCAGAATGGACGATGCACGCAAGGCTGTTGACCTGTTCATTGAAGAGGATTTGGAAAAAATTCCGGACCTGGCGGAGGCGCTGCACTCAGACAACTTCGACCGTAAGGAAGTGGATAAAACCACTACGGAAGAAGCACTGGCTATGCTGCAAAACGATACGGTGTTACAGGAACGCAAATCAACCGTACTGTACCAGTCGCACTGGCACAAAGGTGTGGTAGGCATAGTTGCTTCAAGGTTGATAGACCATTACTACCGTCCTACCATAGTTTTAACACTCAGCAATGATAAAGTAACAGGCTCCGCGCGTTCGGTGTCGGGCTTTAATATCTACGATGCCATACACGAGTGCCGCGACCTGCTGGAGAATTACGGAGGCCATTTTTACGCCGCGGGTATGACCATGGCTCCCGATAATGTGAGCGCCTTTGTGCAGAAATTTGAGCAGGTAGTTTCAGGCAGTATACCGCCGCACCTGCTGGTACCGGAGATAGAGATAGATGCCGAACTGAAATTGTCAGATATCAAACAGCCTTTCTATAATATCCTGAAACAATTTGAGCCATTCGGCCCCGCCAATATGCGCCCGGTATTCCTCACCCGTCATGTGTACGATTTCAGGGGAAACTCACGTGTGGTGAAAGAGCAGCACCTGCGCATTGTGGTGCACCAGCACAGCGGTATTACTATAGACGGTATTGGTTTCAATATGGCAGATAAATATCCCATTGTTCAGCAAGGGCCGTTTGATGTAGTATATACCCTTGACGAGAATGAATACAACGGCAGGACATCATTACAGATGAAAGTGATAGATGTTAGGGCAGCGGGGTAATACGAACAAATCAGGCTTCCAATCGTTAACCATATATCAAAATATACGATTATGGTTTTCGATAACATCAAAGGCATTGGCCTTACGCTGCTGCTTGCTGCAGCAAATATTTCAGTTAATGCACAATCGCCCGAGCCCAATAAAGGTTTCGCAGTTGTAGAACTTTTTACATCAGAGGGTTGTGGCAGCTCGCCAGCAGCAGAAGAATTATTACCTAAACTGGAAACTGAATATGGCGACAGGCTGTACACGCTCCAGTATCATGTTGATTATCACGATAAAGAAGGCTGGAAAGATGAATTCAGCCAGAGTGAATTTACCGCCCGGCAGGAGCGGTACGGGAAGCATTTCGGTGTAAAGCCTATATACACACCACAGGCTGTAGTGAACGGCACTGTAAACGTGTTGGGCTTTGAGCAAAAAGACCTGAGCAACCTGGTAGAAAAGCAACTAAGAAAAGCAGAGAATGAGCCGGTAACCATATCCGCGAAAAAAGAGGGTGGGGATATAGCTGTTACGTACGAAACAACACTGGCACCGGACCAGGTACTGAACATCGCCCTGGTGCAACTGTACGGCATGAATGAAGTATCAGGCGGGCCCAATGCAGGTAAAAAACTGGAACATACCAATATCGTTCGTGAATTACGGGTTGTCAACACATCGATGGGTATGGGGAAACTGCCGCTCCCAAAAGATGTTGACCTGACCAACTAT
>JACFNS010000340.1 GCA_019454705.1 Taibaiella sp.
CACATCGTCTATCAGCACCACGTTCCTGCCTTCTATGCTGAACTCGATATCCGTTTTCTTAGGTATGTGTATGCCTTGCGACACATCATCCCGGTAGAAGGTGATATCCAGCCTGCCGTAGTCAATATGTTTTTGCTTAGTGATTTTTTGCACCAGTGCGGCTATCCTGTCGCTGAGGAGTACCCCGCGGGGCTGAATGCCTATAATGGCCGTATCATTAAAATGAAGATGGTTTTCTATCAGCTGGTGCGCCAGCCGCTGCAGTGTAATATTCAGCTGATTATGATCGAGCAGGGTCTTCAAATACTGCGTTGTTTCGGGCAAAAGTAATATCTATTCGCCGATTATGGAATTATTCCTGCTATTTTCCCTTTTCAAACGGGTAAAACATGAAGTAAACAGCCCCGATAATGAGGCCAAACGCTACCAGGTAGTTCCAGCGCAGGGGCTCTTTCAGGAAGAAAACAGCGAACAGGGCGAATATGACCAATGATATCACCTCCTGTATGGTTTTGAGCTGGAAGGGCGAATAGCCCTCCTGCAGGCCATAACGGTTGTTGGCGGGCACCATAAACAAATACTCGAAAAAGGCGATACCCCAACTGATGAGTATCAGCTTGATGAGCGGCATATCAGTAACGCCTTTCTTTAAATGGCCATACCAGGCATAAGTCATGAAGCAATTGGAAATAGTAAGTAATGCAATAGTGCGCATAAACCGGATATATATAACAAAGATATTGCGGGAATGGCATATCTGTATGAGGCAAATGCCGCAGCCGCTGAGTATATTGCGTAGTATAGTCATGCGATTAGAATATTTGTCGAGAAACGCACGCTACCTGTTGCCGGCTATGATGCTGCTGAGCCTGCTGCTGCACGTCCGTATGCTGAACCGCGACCTGGTGGGCGCGCATGTATGGCGGCAGACGCAGACACAGACGGTTATTAATAATTTCGCGACGGAGAGCCTGAACATCCTGGAGCCCCGTATTAATAACCATGCCCATACCGACAGGATACACAGGATGGAATTCCCTGTTATGCAATGGGTGTTTGCGCTGTTTTTTAAAGTCTTCGGGCAACATATAATTATCAGCAGGATACTGACTTTGCTGATAGGGTTTGCTTCCGTGATTGGTATGTACAGGCTATGCTCTCTCCTGTTCAATAATAAAGGAGTGGGTGTGATAGCAGCATGGGCTTTCAGTTTTTCTCCCTTATTCTATTACTACACCGTTAATCCTTTGCCCGATAATTTTGCACTATGCTGTGCTATATGGTCGCTGGTATTTTTCTTCAGGTATGTGCAAGCGCCGGTGTTGAAAAATATCATTATTAGTGCAGTTTTCTTATGCCTGGCTACATTGGCCAAGCTGCCTTTTGTGATATATGGAGTTGTAGCTGTGGCGTACTGGCTCATCTACAGTAAAGAGTCATTGAGAAAGCTATGGATACCACTTGTTATATATATCCTGGTGCTTATACCGGCTATGGCCTGGTATATCGCAGTTATTCCGGGATGGACGGGCAATGGTGTAGTGGCTGGTGTGTTGGATACGTCCAATTATACAGTTTCCGGGGTATTGCATATCCTAAGTGGCACTTTAGTATCTACGCTGCCAGAGATGCTGCTGAATTATGCAGCTACACCTTTATTCATAGCAGGGCTGTTTTTCTTGTTCCAACGCAGGCTATGGAAGCATGATTATTTTATGCCACTGCTATTCCTGCTGCTGGGTGTTACCGCATACTACCTGTTCGAGATTAATATGATAACCCTGGTGCATGATTACTATTTATTCCCTTTTCTGCCACTATTGTTTATAGTGCTGGCATATGGGGCTTACAGCCTGTTATCTATGCCCCCAAAATGGTACCGCGTTGTTACAATGATACTGTTACTCGCTTTACCAATACTGGCCATGGCACGCATCAACGGGCGGTGGGATACTGATAATCCCGGTTTCAATAAGGTATATTATCACCACAAAGAGGAACTGAGGAACCTGGTGCCCGAGGACTCATACTGCGTGGTTGGGAATGATGAGTCAGGGTTTATTGTTCTTTACTACCTTGACCGTAAGGGCTGGACTTATAAATCGGATATGCTGAATGAACATGATTTGAGGTATTTCATAACTTGCGGGGCGGGATACCTGTTTGTAGATGGGGTAGCGGATGACAATCCCGGTGTCAAAGAACTGACAGAAGGTATGGTGTATCAAAATGAAGGATTGAAAGTCTATAAACTGAAAAAAGCAGAGGAGATATGAACAAGGTTAGATTTGTTCTTGCTATAATATTATTAACCATTGCGGGCGGCTGCAAAAAGAATAAGATTGAACCTGCAAGCGTGGTGAAAATTGAAACCGGCACTACGGCCAGGCTCAACAGGGTGCAGTTTGTCAATGATTCTGTATGTATAGCTGTTGGTGGAGAAAGATTTTTTACTGCTGAAATGGTAAGCAGCTACGATGGCGGTAACACATGGGCGAAGACATCACACCCGGATGCGGGCAAGGGATTGTACGGTATGACCGCTTCGGGCAATACAGTATATGCCTGTGGTGTGGATGGTAAGCTGATGTGGTCGAAAGATGCGGGCAAAAACTGGGGCTTGCACCAGATGAATTACTGGCGTTTTTTTAACAGCGTGGCCGTGGCTGATAACGGGCATTGTGTGATGGTATCTACCGATGGGCAAAACTTCGGCACAGTATTCCGTATTGACGGTACATATAATGTTATTGACACCACCTATCTTAAATTCGGCCTGAACGATATTGCCATGCCTACACCAACAGCAGGTTACCTGGCGGCATTTGGCGCGGTACTGAAAACAACAGATGGGGGCGCTACATGGAATTACCTGGATGTAAAGAACGATAATTTCATGTCGGTATATTGCCTGAATGAAAATGAGGTATGGGTGGTGGGTTACAGGGGCACAGTGTTTCATACATCAGACGGTGGTGCTAACTGGGATAAACTTCGAAACGGAAATCAATTGGTACAAAAGAATTACCTGATGCTGGACGTGCTGTTCAAAGATGCTAATACGGGTTGGATATGCGGCGAGGAGGGCCTGCTGTTGCAAACCACCAACGGTGGTAAGGATTGGAAGCGCTTCGATCATTTTACAGACAATGCCTTGCGCGATATGACATTGACACCCGATGGACACCTGCTGGTAGTAGGGGATGCGGGGACGATGTATAAGGTGTACCTGAAATAACCCAAATTATAAAAGCAGCCTTTGATGGCTGCTTTTATATAGCTGAAAAAATACTGAAAGTGTAATGGAGTATACTATTTTACAATCCT
>JACFNS010000341.1 GCA_019454705.1 Taibaiella sp.
TAAAGAATTCTCTGCTGCCCAATATACCGGGGTTCAGGAAGTTCATCTGTGCGTACAGGTCGAATGTATTGTTCTGCACAGGTGTACCGCTCAGCGCCAGCCTGTTCTTTGTGTTCAGCAGCAGCGATGCCTTGGCCACCTGCGATTGCGGGTTTTTAATTGATTGCGATTCATCCAGCAATGCATAATCAAACTCTACTTCTTTCAGCATCTTGATATCGCTTCGCATAGTGCCGTAGGTAGTGATGATGATATCATATGCCGCAAAGTCCGATGGGCTGATGGTGCGCTTAGGGCCGTGATGTATTGTATATGTCAGCTCGGGGGCGAACTTCTTAATCTCGTTCTCCCAGTTGTATATCAATGTAGTAGGGCACACCACCAGGAACTGCGCCTCTTCATGCGAGCGCTTGTAGTGCAGGAAAAACGCCAATGCCTGTACTGTCTTACCAAGACCCATGTCATCCGCCAATATACCGCCCCAGCCAGCTTCGTTCAGGAACACCAGCCATTGAAACCCTGCCAATTGATAAGGGCGTAGTTCAGCTTTCAGCCCTTCGGGCGGGCGCAGTTCGCTGAAGTCATTATCTATTATATGCGACAGCTTTTCTTTCTTCTGCTCCAGTTCCTCCACCATCGCGTCTTCATCCAGGTCCTCCAGCATTTCATCCAACACACTGAAGTGGAATTTTTTCAGCCTGAGTTTGCCGCCGCGTTCTTCGCCCATTTTTATCAGCAGGGCGTATTTTTTCAACCACTCTTCGGGCAACAATCCTATGGAGCCATCCCCCAACTTGATGAAATTCTGTTTCTGGCTGATAGCGTTTTTTACATCGGTAATATTCACAGCCTGGTCGCCGAATACTAATTCTACCGAAGTATCAAACCAATCAATACCGCTGCCCACGGTTATACGTGTTTTTGGCTTGTTCACATTTACGCGCAGGTTCTTCAACTGCTCCATGCCAAACAGTTCCACGTTCCATTCCTTCATTTCCTCTACGAAACGGAAGAACCAGTTTTGCGCCAGTACCGATGAGGCGGGTATATACATAAAATGTTCGCGCAGGTTTTGCTGCATATCGCTATGCAGGTTGCGCAACATCTGTATGTATTCATTTTCTGCTTCCTCGTTGCGGCGTATTATTTTTACCACACCGTCTTTAGGCTCTATCACATCACCAAAGAAGCCCCACTCAATCTCTATATCTCCATAGGCGAATACCGGCTTCAGCACCAGCATCATTTCACGCTCGCGCAGGTACAGCCTATAGGCGGGTTTTATTTTTTCTATTCTTTCTGTTACCGCCTCGTCAAACACCACATGTACCTGCCTGCTCCACTGCATCACTTTGTCCTGCAAAAATACGGGCCAGTCTTCGTTGCTGATGTGTATCTCTCCGTCGGGCATAAACTCTTCCAGCAGGCGCACTTCTGCAATATTGCCAATAGCGTATATTTTAAAGTCATGCTCAACCAGTGCGTTGTTCAATACTTTCACTTCGTTGAAAGGCAGGTAGGTTTCATCAATATTCCACGATAACTCTACCGCATAACCATCATCTTTTTTATTTACGCTTAGCTGAGGGTGTACTTTCCGTCCTGTGAACTCAATTGCCTCAATGGACTTCGATGATATATTTTTATTGTCGCGGTTGATAAAACATAAAGGGTGTGCGGCATACCTGTCCAGCAGGCGCTGGTATTTGGGCAGCAGGTATTCCCATACTTCATGCTTCACCTCCTCGGCAGGAACGTCTTTCAGCACTTGTCGGTAATCATCGTACAAATCGCCAAAAGGCAGGTTCTTCCTGATGTATTTCATCACCTCTACGGGGTGAAACTTCCTCGTTACCGGTATCAGTTCCCGCTCGTCGTTGCGGTACTTATGTGCATTGATATATTGCTGCAATTCCAGCACCTCTATACCGTTGATGAAGCCTTTCTCCTCTTCTTCGCCTGTTATACCGCTTACCAATGCCACGTTTACAAACGGGTACCAGGGCACACCGGTATCTAATACTATCCCCAGCCTCGCTTGTTCATGTGTATGTGCGGTTGCTGTTTCCGCCACGGCTTCCTCCACTACTTCCGTCTTGGGCGTTGTAGCTGGTGCGGCTACTTTTTTTATAGTCGGGTCCAGTACCCTCAGGAATGGTTTATTGTTCTCGTATGTGAATTCAAATTTTCCGCTCAGGTCATCGTCCAGGCTATAGCCATACAGCCCCAGCAGTTTATTCTTCTGCACATCCCAGTCCTGCAAAGCCTGGAAATACTGGTGTCCGTAGGCACGCAGTATCTGTAGGAACACTGTTGTTTTGTGCAGGCACAGCGGGTAAGTCTTTTCATCGCATCCGCAGGATGTATCAAAATACCGCTCCTCGTTGCGGCGTATGATAACCTTATATGTCATATCACCATCGGGCACTTCGGCTTCTATGGTGTCATTCTTTTTCGATGTAATGATGGCGGTGGTCTTGTTCGCCAGTTCCTGCGCCCTGTCCATTATCTCGGCAGATGTGAACACACGTATCATCTGTGTATTCACCTGGCGCATACGTATAGCCGTATGCTTCTGATCGTATGCTATGTCTGTATTCTCAAAAAATCCGCTCTGTAATAAGTCATTCAACTGGAACAATGCCGCTACTTCATGCCGGCATATCTCACCCAGGTTGTACGGGCACTGGCACCTGACAGACAGGTGTTCGCTATCCATGTATTTATTAATGGTAACCGTATAATAGTTCTGGTACACATCATTACGCACACGAAAACGCACCTGCTCCAGCAGGTGGTCAACGTCCAGCATCTGCACGCCAGAGGTGAAAAATATCTTCTTACCTCTGCGTATTACTTCTTCTGTACCGTGGTTATATACGTGTCTTAATAATGGTGGTAATGACATTAAAAGGCCTGCAGTTTTGAAAAAAGCAACATCAAATATACAGAAAAAGCGCCGTTAAACGGCGCTTCATTCAATTAAATGTCTGTTAAGGTGCTGTCCTTACAAGAACATGTTGAAAATAAAATATATCAGTGCTGCTGCCAACGCGCTTACAAGTATGGTCAATATCCACGCCCACAGCAGGTTGATGGTCACCCCCCAGCGTACTGCCGACAGGCGTTTGGTAGCGCCCACACCTATGATGGCACCCGTAATGGTATGCGTTGTACTCACAGGTATTTTCAGGTTTTCCGTCAGGAAGAGGGTTACAGCACCCGCGGTTTCAGCAGCCACACCTTCAAACGGTGTCACCTTGGTAATGCGTGTACCCATTGTTTTGATGATCTTCCAGCCACCGCTCAGTGTACCCAATGCAATG
>JACFNS010000342.1 GCA_019454705.1 Taibaiella sp.
CAGTCGGCGGTAATGATGCCGTCTTTAATGGTACCGATGAGCTGTCCTGCTGCCGGCGGTTCGTTAGCGGTGATGTATTTTAGCTCGCCCGTTACCTTATCGCCTTTTATTACCAGTTTTACAGCATTGATATTTTCATTATTCTCCCCGTCTGATATCACATAGCAGAAGGTGTCTGCTTTGGCTTCTTTCTTGCTTTCTTTATCTCCTTTTGCCTCGGGCAGTATTTCTTCCGCTGCGTTGTTCTCTATTACATCAGCAGACAGCGTTTCACTATTGACACCATTGTCCTCTGATGTATGTGCATTGCACGCTACAAATGCGAATATTGCCGCTATTGCCAGATATTGTTTCATAGTGCTAAAATAGTCAATAACAAGTATATAAAAAGCTAAAGCATCAACATCAATCATTAGTTAATAATTACAGCATCAAACCTGGTTTTTTGCTATCTTGAACCATACCTTTGTTATGACTGGTATCATTTTATTCATACTCTGCATATCCATAATACTATATGCCGGCACACGCCTTTCTTTCTATGGCGACCTGCTGGCAGAGGTAATGGGCTGGGGCAAGATGTGGATGGGCATGATACTGATGGCTGCCGTCACCTCCTTGCCCGAACTGGTGACAGGCATCAGCGCGATACAAATAGTAGACTCGCCCAATATGGCAGTGGGTAACGTAATAGGTAGCTGTGCTTTCAATATTCTGATATTGTCCATGATAGACGCCGCCTTCCCTCGTCGCCTGCCTGTGACATACGAGGCGCAGACGGGACACGTCATTGCCGCTGCATTCAGTATCGTGCTATTGTGTGTTGTGGTTTTTGCCATTATAGAACCGGGTGTTTTTGGTTATACTGGGTGGATTGGTAATTACAGTATCATTTTCATGCTGGTGTATTTTTTTGCTATGCGTGCGGTGTACAATTACGAGCAGCGCCCCGGTATGAAGAAGGAGGAGGTGAAAGAAGAAGAATCAGGTGTTAAGTTTACAAAGGGGCAGGTATGGACGAGGTATGTCATGTTTGCAGCAGTGGTAGTAGTTGCAGCTATTTTCCTGCCGGTGTATGGCGAGGGCGTGGCTGAGTTGATAGGCATAGGCGAGGGCTTTTTCGGTACAGTTTTCCTGGCACTGTCCACGTCATTGCCCGAAATCGTCATCAGCTTTATGGCCATACGCCAGCGCGCTGTGGATATGGCTGTGGGCAATGTATTGGGCAGCAATGTGTTTAATATATTCATACTGGCGCTGTATGATATAGTATATACCAAAGGCCCCTTGCTGGAAAGTATTACACCCAAGCTGATGGTGCCCGCTATAGGTACCATACTCATTACCACCATAGGTATCATAGGGTTGGTATATAAAAGCAAGCTGAAATGGCTGATGGCAGTGGATTCATTCCTCATTTTGCTGGTATATATCTTCATGATGAAAGTCATGTTTTCTACGGGCTTAGGTCATTAATGAACTACATTTGTAAGGTTATGTTTGTATCTTAAAATTATACTGCTATGAACAGGATATTGGTAACTACGGATCTTTCTACTAATTCGCGCGCGGGTTTGCGTTTCGCTATAAAGCTGGCTGAACAGAAGAAAATGGAGCTTGTGTTTCTTTTTGTACACCAGGTATTGCGCGCCTCTACATGGAGCGATGCCAAGTATGAATACTTTGTAGCGGAAGACAGGGATAATATCATGAAGGAACTGACAGCATTTGTAAGCGCCACCTACAAACAAATGAAAGTGACGCCCGGCAAATACAAATGCGACGTACACCATATGTTTGGCGTAGTGGATGGTGTTATCAATTACGCGCAGGAAAAGAACTGCGACTATATATGCATAGCTACACGCGGTGCGGGTACCCTTAAGAAATTGTTCGGTACCAATACGGCATCGCTGATAAAGAGTTCCCCTATACCGGTGATATGCGTGCCTACTGCTTACAAAGCTAAGGCAATCAGCAAGCTGCTGTACGCATCGGATATGATGGATTATGAAAAAGAGATACCACAGGTACTGGCCTTTGCTAAACCGCTGAAGGCTAATGTAGAATTGCTGCATCTGTCTTTTCCTTACGAGATGGAAGCGGATAGACAAGTGGCGCAGAAAGACCTGAAAAAGAAATTCAAATACGATATAGGCATACACTACGAGGCCCGCGACATTGATAACTCGCTGATGACCGACCTGGAGAATGCGGTGAAGAAAGCCAAGCCATCGCTGGTAGCAATGTTCACCAAGCAAAACCGCTCCCTGTTCGACAGGATATTCCTGGGTAGTGCTACAGCACAGTTTACCTTCTCCACCAACGTACCACTGCTGGTATTCAGGAAGGGGTGATAGCAGGATTGTGGATATTAGATATTGGTTCATGGATTTTAGAAGTTAGGCGTAGGTTTTTGGATGATAGGGAATAGTTTTTGAATTTTGACTTTTGAATTATCACAGGTACTGCCCCGTATAACTGTCTTTTACGTCTTTCAATCCTTTGGGCGGGCCGGAGTATAAAACCTGTCCGCCACCGGCTCCACCTTCGGGGCCTATGTCTATAATATGGTCGGCGCTTTTGATAACATCCGTATTATGTTCGATGACGATGATGCTATGCCCCTGTTCTATCAATGCATCGAAAGAGGCCAGCAGTTTTTTGATGTCGTGGAAGTGCAGCCCTGTAGTAGGCTCGTCGAAGATGAAGAGTATTTTATCCTTGCTGCTACCCTTGCCTAAGAAGGATGCCAGCTTTACCCTTTGCGCTTCGCCGCCGCTGAGTGTATTGCTGCTCTGTCCCAACTTCACATATCCCAATCCCACATCGCTAAGCGGTTGCAGGGCTTTTACTATTTTCTTTTCGTTGGCAAAGAACATCAGTGCTTCATCCACGCTCATTTCCAGTACATCGTGCACGCTCTTTTCGCGGTAGGTCACTTCCAGCACTTCGCCTTTAAAACGTTTGCCTTTACAGCTTTCGCATACGAGGTGTACATCCGCCAGGAACTGCATTTCCACTACTACTTCGCCATCGCCCTTGCAGGTATCACAGCGGCCGCCATCGGTATTGAAGGAAAAATGTTTCTCTTTGAAGCCCCGCATCTTGGCCAGTGGCTGCGATGTAAACAGTTTGCGCATTTCGTCCCACGCCTTGATATAGGTGACGGGGTTGCTGCGCGATGATTTGCCTATGGGGTTCTGGTCCACCATTTCCACATGGGTGATGTTGTCTATATCTCCGCCGAGGTATTTGTGCAGGCCGGGCCTGTCCGTACCTTCGCCGAAGTGTTTCATCAGGGCGGGGTAGAGGGTTTGCTTTA
>JACFNS010000343.1 GCA_019454705.1 Taibaiella sp.
CTGAAATAAAGAACCCGCCTGTGGGGCGGGTGGATTTAGTACAATGATGGTGTAGGTATGGCATGCTTAGTTTTTAAATGCGATAATTTACCTTGTTTTTATTACAGCTCCGGATTGCCGGGATTATAGTAGCCCCGCATAAGCGGGATCTCCATAAATCTATTCAGATTTATCACAACAAATATACGACTATTATAAGATAATATGAAATTAAATTGTCTTTACCTATGATTCATTTGATTAAATGAATGCTATGATTCTTGCCGCGTGCGTGTACGACTTTTCCCTTATTTTGATTATCTTTAATATTGTAATTCCTACTTATGAAAAACACCATCACATTTTTCCTGTTGTGTATATTCTTGTCACTAACTGTGTACGCTAAAAATGAACAGAAGCCCGCGCCTGCGACTCATGCGCCCATACAGTTCATAGAAAACAAAGGCCAAATCACCGACCAGCATGGTGCAGTGCGCCGGGATATAGATGTGAAAGTGGAAGCTAATGGTGTAGTGATGTTTGTGGGGGATGGGGAGATTCATTATCAATGGACCAAAACCCCTCCGACTCCCCTCCCGCCAATGGCGGGACATGTTACGGGGAGTGACGATGCGAGTGATTCCGGTGCGAGTGTCCTGCGCGAACAACCCACCCCAACCCCTCCAGGGAGGGGAAGTCGTAATAATTCCCCCTTTGAAGGCGGTAAGGGGGATGTAGAAATCTACCGCATGGACGTGAAACTTCTCGGTGCGAACAAAAACGCGCAGGTGATATTTGAAGAACCAACGGGGTATTATGAGCATTATTATTTAGCGCATACGGGTGAGGATGGTGTGCGGGCGAAAGGATACGGCAGGGTTATTTATAAAGATATTTATCCGAATATTGACCTTGTTTTTTATACGGCGGGAGTGTCCGGCGCGAGTGTTCCACCCCCGTCAGCAAAGCTGACACCCCCGCCAGCGGGGGACATGCACAACGTGTCTTCCCCTTTTAGTGATGTTGCCTTTTTCCAGCTTGGATGTGAAAGTGGTAAAGCCTTGTAAACAAAGGAGATGTAGAGAGTGATTATCAGAATCAATCGAGTGTAGTAGGTTTTGAAGCAATTTCAGAACCTACTTTTTTATATCCACCTGGCTTGATGGTTTGTTTAGATAATACGTCTTAAAATAGAATTAAAATAAAAAAAGTTGTAAATGACAATCTTCCATAATTTGTATTTTTAGGTATGTAACAGCTTCAACAAAAAATACGAAACAAATAACAACTAATTGCTTTAACTGTGTCACTCAATACAACCGGACTTCACACCTAAAGCAATAAGCATACTGGTCCGACTTATTATACTGTTTGTTATTTAGTTTGGGGGGTAGCGTATGTAAAACCATACACTATAGAAGGTCTTTGACATACCCCATGTGTTTCAAATATTGAAATACAGGTCAAGATACTATGAAGCATCAAAAGCGACATAGAAAAAAGGACCGGCGGACAATCAAAACTATTTGGAAGTATAAGCTCCGAATAGTTAAGATAATTTGTCTGACGATCCTTTTAATTATCCTGGTGCGTTACGCACCAGCTTATGTGATACCAATAATAAAGAGTCTGGCAGAAAAGCATTTCGACTAATTTCTCAACCAGTGCTCTCGTTAATCAGGTATCAGTAAACAGTAGCCATCAAAACGAATAGAAAGATGGCAAATAAGGAGTGGTTTGAGAGCCACTCCTTTATTTTTATTTGATTGTTTTTAATGAAAGTGAAACGTACTCAATTTTTTACATCACTGATAACGCTAACCTGTGTATGGCACGGTATCAATGACATTGACTGTTATCAATTCAGCAACCCATTATCTCACCTAATTAGGTAGGTGATCTTTTAATCAGAAACAAGAAAGGATTAATCTAAATAATAAATTGCTGTTTTCCCTGATTATTTCATAAAAATACAAAAAAAGTCAATAGAATAACTCGGGTGCTTAATTTTAATAGAGTTTTTACTTTTCAACAAAAAATGAAATTAATTATTTATTCTTTAGTGGGTTATAAAAATTATATTTATTCAATATAATGCATCGGTGCGCTCCGCGCCTCTCTCAAGATGTCCATTTCGTCCCTCTAATGCGGGACTTCACAGACCAGGTAAATCGGTATTCATTCCAGCAGCCAGGCAAATAATACGCCAAACCGTGGCAAGACTTTTTCAAAGATTTACCACGCCCTTCCCTGCCGGTCGGGTTAAGAGTTTGTCATATCCTTTGCTTCCGGCTACCTCCATTCATGACAGCTCCTGTGTCCTGCCGATACGCCCCCTTCACTCACAGACTAATGTCTCACTACATTCCTGGGGCATATCGCAGTCCACCCACTGTCTTCGTCTTGCTCACCTGCGATACCTTCGGGCTGCACTACGGATTTTTGCTGCCGCAAGTCCACCCTTATTGTCATGCCACACAAAAATCCTTCATTGTGCGGACACATCCCGCAATGCAGGAGTTAACTGTCCGCGCCAGCCGAAGGTGTTCGCAACTTCACTTACTACGCCATGCTCCGTGCATTGCGTTTTGACGGTGAGCTTAAAACAACAACCCCGCCATAGTTGGCGGGGTTACTTTTGTTGGTGGCAATAAGCTTATTTATAGATGGTAAACCTAATTGTTTCTGTTCGCCCTTCTGAGTTGATTTTCAATAGATATACACCTACAACTGCATTGCTGATAGTAATCTCTTTTGTAACAACACCGTTGGTAGAATCGAGGTTTTCTCTAAATACAATTTGCCCTATTGCATTTACTATTTCCAGGTTAACTCTATTTCCAACAAGCAATTTTCCCTCTAATGTAAATGTTCCCTTGTTTGGGTTTGGATATAACGTCATTCCCCCATTAATACCGAGTTCATCCACACTCACCCGTATCTCTAGCTTAATACAGTTGCTCAACGCTGTATCGGGTTCGGGGCAGGCGTAGTCGCTGGTCACCACCACGCATATTTCGTCTCCATCGCTCAGAAAGTTGGCATTAGCGCCCCACACAGACCCTGTTGCACCACCTACATTTGCACCATTGCGTTTCCATTGGTATTTGGGAGCGCTGCCCGCATCGGTAGCTGTTGCCGTAAAGTTGATTGGCTCGTTTGGAAATAATGATGGCCCCGCATCCGCGCTAATAGTAACCGATGGTGCCAGCTTAGGCTGCACTATCATGATTATGGCATTGCTGGTATCAATAAAGGGCGTGGCGCAGGTACCTATGCTGGTCATGGCGCAGCTTACGGCATCGCCGTTGCTCAGTGTAGTGGTGCTATACG
>JACFNS010000344.1:0-2045 GCA_019454705.1 Taibaiella sp.
GATATAACCATGACCGAAAAGCTGAAAGAAGCAGCCGCACTAATGGATATAAAACTGCTGGACCACCTGGTAATTGGGGATAACAACTATTGCAGTATGGCCGATGAAGGGCTGTTATAGTGCCTGATTATTGTTATCTTGCATCTCTTAAAAAGCAACGCTAAGGCATACATGCTAAAAATAGGAGTTTTCGGCGCCGGGCACCTGGGAAGGATACATATACAGCAATGGAAGGAGGTTCCGGGCACAGAACTGGTGGGATTCTACGACCCCGATGATGCTAAAGCATCGGCAGTAGCTGCTGAATTCGGTGTTCAGCGCTATACAAGTATAGATGCGCTCATTGAAGGAGCGGACGCTCTGGACATTGTATCTACCACAACCACCCATTACGAGATAGCCAAAAAGTGTCTGCTGGCAGGCAAACATATATTCATAGAAAAACCCCTGGCCCAATCGCTGGAAGAAGCGCAGGAACTGGTACAACTGGTGAAAGAAGCCAATGTCAAATGCCAGGTAGGCCATGTGGAACGATATAATCCCGCTTACCTCGCACTGGAAGAGCAAGGCCTGCAGCCATTGTTTATAGAAGCACACAGGCTGGCACAATTCAACCCACGTGGTACAGACGTGTCTGTGATTCTGGATCTGATGATACATGATATAGACATCGTGATGCACTTAGTGAAGTCACCTGTTAGGCGCATATCTGCCAGTGGAGTATCGGTTGTCAGCGAGTCGGCCGATATAGCGAACGCCCGTATCGAGTTTGATAACGGCTGTGTAGCTAACCTTACTTCCAGCCGTATATCTATTAAAAAAATGCGTAAGATGCGCCTCTTTCAGCGCGATGCGTATATAGGTATTGATTTTCTGGAGAAAAAAACTGAGGTTATCAGGCTAAAAGAGCCGGATAGTGAAAAAGGAA
The DNA here is from genome assembly GCA_019454705.1 of Taibaiella sp. GTDB lineage: Bacteria > Bacteroidota > Bacteroidia > Chitinophagales > Chitinophagaceae > UBA5543. The sequence goes on from JACFNS010000344.1 coordinate 929, forward strand.
TGTTTGACTTCCCCATAGAAGTGCCGGGAGGCGAAAAAAAGACAATATCCATACAAATGCCGGATGTAAAGCCCGTAAATTCGATAAGGCTGGAACTGGAAGAGTTCTCAAAAGCCGTACTGGAAGATAAACCCGTGCGGGTATCTGTTTATGATGGTTACCAGGCCATGGATGTAGCGCACCAGATTTTGAAAAAAATGAGCCTCCACAACGAGCTCCATAATGTTTAGCACAATATTTGATGCTGAAAAACCGTTTTTAAACGTAAGCTGGCAAGAATTATTGCACTGATGAAATGTAAAAATTTTTTATTGATTGCCCCGATACTGGTATTAACTGCATCTGCATGTAATGTTATCAATAAAGCAGAACCGGTACCTACCTATGTGAAGATAGATTCTGTGATTCTCGACATAGATAATCCTTCTGTACAGGGTACATCCAGCCATAATATCACCAGTGTGTGGATGTATTATAATAATAATCCTGTAGGCATATTCGATATACCCTGCAATGTACCTGTTATTACTGAAGGGACAGAAGGTACGCTATCCATAATTCCCGGTATTACACTCAATGGCCTGGTGGATCTGCAACCACAGTATTCCTTTTTCACTTTCGATACATTAAAGTTAAAGAGTAATCCTGGCGGCACAATAAATTTCACGCCTGTTGTGCAATATACTGCTGCTGCAAAATTTCCATATAAAGAAGATTTTGAAGTAGGTAATTCGTTCATGCCATTTACCCCTGAGCTTACAGATGATACTTCTATACACCGCATCAATGACAAAAGTATGGTGTTTGAAGGCGGGGGCTCAGGTTATATTTCACTCAGTACTGAATTCCCATATTCTGAAAGCATCTCAAATACCGGTTTCCCGATAGCTGTGGGCGAAGCATATTTGGAGATTAACTACAAATGTAATGTGCCTTTTGAAGTGGGGTTGTATAATACTCTCAATTCAGGAATAGATGTGTATGAATATATCATGGGCGTAAAAGCTACTGATACGTGGAAGAAGATATATATTGACCTTGCTACTTACAGGGGCAAGAATCCCGGTAATAATTATAAATTAATGATCAAGGCCGGCCTGAACGAAGGCTCTACTTC
>JACFNS010000344.1:2068-2385 GCA_019454705.1 Taibaiella sp.
ACCTATTAACCGATGTATCCCGCAAAAGCCAGGCAAAATGCTATAAAGTGGATGGTAGTGCTTGACTATTTATCGGCACTGGTGGCATGGCTATTGTTTTGGGGTTACCGTCATTACGCATTGGGCGACTTCAGTTATTGGGCATCTTGGAGCATCTTTGGCGTGCGGGATTATGTGATGAGCTTGTTGATAATACCCGGAGGTTGGCTGGTTTTATACATGCTATCAGGCACTTATTTCGATTTATACCGCAAGTCTAGACTAGATGAAATTAACCGAACGCTTATCTCGTGTATTTTAGGAAGTATACTGGTAGC
>JACFNS010000344.1:2395-3273 GCA_019454705.1 Taibaiella sp.
TGCCAACGATGCTGAAGATTATTCTTATTTCATCAGGACCACCGGTAGGTATTTGGTTATACATACTGCCACTACGCTTACCATCAGGCTGATATTGCTTAACAGGGTGAAACATAACCTTATAAAAGGAAATGTGGGTTTCAATACCTTGATAATAGGCGGCAATCAAAAGGCTATAGATTTATATAAAAGTATTACTGGGAGCCGAAGGGCGTTGGGGAATGTTTTTAAAGGCTTTATTTATTCGACCAAGGAGAACGGTAATGGTATGAGCCAGTACTTACCACAACTGGGGCATTTGTCTGAGCTGGAGAAAATTATTGATGAGCATGATATAGAAGAGGTGATTATAGCGGTGGACACGTCGGAACACCACCTGTTGGAAAATATACTGGCAAGATTAAGTTATCGTCCTGTGGTTGTGAAGATACAGCCTGACCTTTACGATATTATCTCAGGCTCGGTTAAAACGAGTAATGTGTATGATGCGGTGCTGATACATATTTACCCTGACCTTATGCCCGACTGGCAACGCGTATGCAAACGTGCTATTGATATTATTGCATCACTTATTGCCTTATTGGTGTTGTCTCCAATTTTGTTGTTCGCTGCCATTCGTGTAAAGCTGTCATCTCCCGGCGCGATTATATACAGGCAGCAGCGCATAGGTTTGTTTGGAGAACCGTTTTATATCTACAAATTCAGGTCTATGTATGTAAACGCTGAAAAAGATGGCCCTGCTTTGTCCAGCCACGAAGACCCAAGAATAACAAAATGGGGGCGGTTTATGCGGAAATGGAGGATAGATGAACTACCCCAGTTCTACAATATTTTGAAAGGTGAAATGTCGCTGGTGGGGCCAAGGCCTGAACGCCAGT
>JACFNS010000345.1 GCA_019454705.1 Taibaiella sp.
GGATTGGACGTGAGGAGCCTGCGCTACCCCGGCCTGATAAGTTGGAAAGGCGACCCCGGTGGCGGAACTACTGACTATGCGGTGGACATATATTACGAGGCATTGAAATCCGGCAAATACACCTGTTTCCTGCAGGAGGATACTTATCTGCCTATGATGTATATGGACGATGCAATCAGGGGGACAATAGAACTGATGGAGGCGCCCGCTGAAAAGATAAAGAGCCGCATGGCGTATAATTTTTCGGCAATGAGCTTCTCGCCCAAAGATTTGGCTGCTGTGATACAATCCCGGATACCCGAATTTGAAATCAGCTATGCACCCGATTTCCGCCAGCAGATAGCCAACGGATGGCCCCAAAGCATAGATGATGCGGATGCGCGTGCTGACTGGGGCTGGAAGCATGAGTTTGACGTTGAAAAAATGTCGGACAGTATGCTTCAGAACCTGAAGCATAAGCTGCAACTGGTATAGTTTCCTGTCAAGTTAAGCTATAGTTAAGCGGGGCTTAGATTTTGTACAGTAGCAAAGCGGGGTGAATATTTGTACCTGCAAGAGGCAATTGAATGAAATCGAACAGGCAGAGAAAGATTGAGCGACACGCAAATACACAAAGCAGAATAAGACGTACGAGAATAATAGTGCTGATAATATCAGCCATTGTCATTTCCATTCCTGTTTATCTCACACTTTATTACAGGTAATTCACTGAGTATTTATATTTGTTTGCTGTAATCATAGTATATGAGCAAACAAGTACTCGTGGTATTGAGCGGCGCAGGTATCAGCGCGGAAAGTGGTTTACGCACCTTCAGGGATAGTGATGGACTGTGGGAAGGATATAAGGTGGAAGAAGTGGCTACACCCCATGCCTGGCATCGAGACCCGAAAATGGTGCTGGACTTTTATAATATGCGCCGCCGCAATGTGAAGGAGGCAGAGCCCAACATGGCCCATAAGATACTCGCAGAACTGGAAGAACACTACGATGTGCATATTGTAACGCAGAATATTGATGACCTGCATGAACGTGCAGGGTCAACTAAAGTATTGCACCTGCATGGCGAGATTTTCAAGATGCGCAGTGAAAAAGATGAAAACCTCATCTACCCCATATATGATGATATATTGCTGGGTGATTTAGCTGAAGATGGGGGGCAACTGAGGCCGCATATTGTATGGTTTGGAGAGCCGGTGTATATGATTGAAGAAGCAATACCTATCATGCAGTCGGCTGATGTGTTTGTATTAATCGGCACATCGCTGGTGGTGTACCCTGCAGCAGGATTGGTTGATTATATAAGGCCTGATGTGAAAAAATACGTGATTGACAGATCTATTCCACCCGTAAGCAGGTACAGCAATGTAATACCTATAGAAATGCCGGCAACCGAAGGTGTTGCAAAGTTGAAAGAGTACCTGGGTATTTTTTAGTTGTCCAGGCTGAAGAGGCTGTCAACGAATTCAGCTTTGTTGAACAACTGCAAGTCTTCCATACGCTCGCCTACGCCTATGTATTTTACAGGAATTTTGAATTGGTTAGCGATGGCCAGTACCACACCTCCTTTGGCCGTACCATCCAGCTTGGTAATGGCTATCGCTGTAACATCAGTAGCGGCTGTAAATTGTTTGGCTTGCTCGATGGCGTTTTGCCCGGTGCTGCCATCCAACACCAATAACACTTCGTGCGGTGCATCGGGAATTTTTTTGCCGATAACACGGCGTATTTTGCTCAGCTCTTCCATGAGCCCGGCCTTGTTGTGCAACCTTCCTGCTGTATCTATTATAGCCACGTCAACGTCTTTGGCTATCGCACTCTGCACTGTATCGAAAGCAACAGAGCTGGGGTCGCTGCCCATTTCTTTTTTCACGATGGGCACACCTGTACGCTCGCTCCAGATGGTGAGCTGGTCAACAGCCGCCGCCCTGAAGGTGTCGGCCGCCCCCAGGAGTACGGATTTATTGTTCTTTTTAAAATTATATGCCAGCTTACCAATGGTTGTTGTTTTGCCCACACCGTTTACACCCACTACCAGTATGATATATGGTTTTTTGCCGGATGAAAGATTAAAGCCTTCGTGGTCGTAAGCAGGGGAATTGGCCAGTATACCCATCATTTCCTCCTGCAGGATATTGTTCAGTTCTTTTGTGCCGAGGTATTTATCCTTTTTTACTCTTTGCTCTATACGCTCAATGATGGCAACAGTAGTGTCGATGCCCACATCGGCTGCAACAAGTGCTTCCTCCAGGTTGTCCAGCACCTCCTCATCCACGGTGTCTTTACCGGCGATGGCTTTGGTTATTTTGGAGAAGAAACTGGTTTTGGTTTTTTGTAGTCCCTGGTCAAGGGCTTCTTTCTGTTCTTCCTGTTCTTTGGTACGTTTGAATAGCTTATCAAAAATCCCCATTGGTAAACGGTTTTGCAAAGGGTAAACAATCCGGCATCAGGCGCGAAATTACGCTTTACTATGTTATTATTCCTGTAAAATAAAGGGTTGGACAAGAGCCCAACCCTTTACTAAGATATATTTTGATTATTTATTCAGTTTCGCCTTCAGGTTGGTGTCCAATGCATCCAGGAACTGCTCTGTATAAACATAGTCCTTACCGGCAGTCACTTTATTGCCATGGATACATACGGCCAGGTCTTTGGTCATAATACCGCTTTCCACTGTTTCGATACATACCTGCTCCAGTGCTTGAGTGAAGTCTATCAGCTCCTGGTTGTTATCCAGCTGTCCCCTGAACGCCAGTCCCCTTGTCCATGCGAAGATGGATGCTATGGGATTGGTAGATGTTGGCTTGCCTGCCTGGTGGTCGCGGTAGTGGCGTGTTACCGTACCGTGAGCTGCTTCAGCTTCCATAGTTTTACCATCAGGCGTTACCAATGTAGATGTCATCAAGCCGAGTGAGCCAAAGCCCTGTGCTACGGTATCGCTCTGTACATCACCATCGTAGTTTTTACATGCCCATACAAAGTTGCCATTCCACTTGAGCGCACTGGCTACCATGTCGTCTATCAGGCGGTGTTCGTATGTCAGGTTGTTTTTATCAAATTCTGCTTTGAACTCATTTTGGTATATCTCTTCAAATATGTCTTTGAAGCGGCCATCATATTGTTTCAGTATGGTGTTTTTGGTAGACATATACAGCGGCCATTTTTTCTGCAGCGCCATATTAAAGCAGGAACGTGCAAAACCTTTGATAGACTCATCAGTATTATACATGGCCAGTGCCACGCCATCGTCTTTGAAGT